>CALEGL010000343.1 GCA_937876495.1 uncultured Bifidobacterium sp. | reverse complement strand
GGCAGCAGTATCAGCAGCCGTATGGCGGGCAGTATCAGCAACCCTATGGTCAGCAGCCGCCATACGGTGGTCCGGCCGGCTTCGGCCAGCAGGTTCCTCCCGGCTACATTCCACGCCAGAAGATGGTGGCGGGGCTTCTGGGGATCTTCCTCGGCGCTCTGGGCGTTCACAACTTCTATCTGGGTTACACGGGGAAGGCCGTAGCCCAGCTGCTCATCTCCGTGCTCAGCCTCGGTTTTCTCGGCTGGGTGTCCGGGATCTGGGGCCTGGTCGAGGGAATCCTTATCCTGAGCTCGAACTACGGGTCGCCCTGGCATCGTGACGCCCATGGCGTCGAGCTGACGGACTGAGCCCGGAACCTCCCCGTGATCTTCGGTTCGTCGGCAGGAAGCCCTCCGCGTGCCGGTGGGCGTGGAACATGCAAGGTCCCCGGTGGCAAGCTCGTCGGAGTGGACGTCGTCGTCGCGGATGACGGCCGCATCGCCTCCTGCTCCGTCGATGGCGACTTCTTCGTCGACGCCTCCGACGAGGACGCCGATGCTCTGCTTGACGATCTGGGGTATGCGTTGGCCGATGCCGCCTCCTCCCCGGACGTCGTGGAGGATGCCATCGCCGGTGTTCTTGCCGCCCATCCCGAGGCGCGTCTCATTGGAATCGGTCCGGACGACATCACGACGGCCTATGTCCGTGCCTTGGAGAATACGGGTGTGGAGGCCGTCTCGACGCCCGTCCTCGGCCATGGAGACACGCCTCGGCAGGGTGTCGCCTCGCCCGGAGCATCCCGAACCGCGGATGCGAGGCGCGGACGAGATCCGCATTCGGACGGATCGCGCCAGGACGAGTGGCGAGAACGCTGGTCCCAGCTCCGTCCCCGGATCATCCACGACGTCCCGCGGGATCCCCGCAACCAGATGGAGGTCGATGAGCGCTGGGCCCGTCTGACGGCCGCCGGGATGATGCCTCCCACCCTGCGCTTCTGGGAGTGGGCTTCGCCGGCCGTGGTCATCGGCCGCTTCCAATCCGCCTCCGCCGAGGTCGACCTTGACCGCGCCGGGCTGGAGGGCTTCACCGTGGTGCGGCGCTGCACGGGCGGCGGTGCCATGTTCATCGAACCGGGCGATACCATCACCTACTCGCTGATCGCTCCGCTGCCCTTCGTCTCGGACGTCGACGTCGTCACCTCCTACCGCCTGTGCGACCAGTGGCTGGTCGACGCCCTCGACGGCATGGGCGTTCATGCCCACTTCTCCGGGCTCAACGACATCTCCTCCGACCTGGGCAAGATCGGCGGCGCCGCCCAGCGTCGCTTCCCTCCGGTCGATGGCGGGCCGGGGGCGGTCCTCCATCACGTCACGCTCGCCTATGACATCGATGCCGTGAGAATGGGCCGCATCCTTACTCCCGACAGGCGCAAGCTCGCCGACAAGGCGGTGCGGTCGGCGGTCCGACGGGTGGATCCCATGCGTTCGCAGACCGGGCTGCCGCGCGATGAGGTCGTGCGGCGGCTGATCCGATCGGCCGCCGTGACGGCGGGGTTTCCTCATGGATGACCTCACATTCCGACGATTCGCACGTCCGCGTCAGTCGCGGCGGCAATCGTCGCGATGATGACAGCCATGACGGATCCGACGTCGAAGGGCCGGGGCGCGCGGACCTGGCGATACAATGAGGCGGAGTCGATGTCGATTCGCCGTCAGGGGATCCCGGGAGGTGTGATGCGCGTAACCGCCAAGCCGAACGCCATCCCCGACGAGGACGAGGACAACGAGCTGCTGCATACGGCCCTGTTCAAGCAGGTCCCGGCGGAGCAGTCCCGGGAGCTGCTGTCGCATCTGCGTCGTCGGTCATGCCGCAGGGGGGGTGTCATCTTCCGTGAAGGTGACAAGGATCATCGGATGTACCTGCTGGAAACCGGGCGCGTCAAGCTCATCCGCCAGTCCTCCGACAACCGCGTCCAGCTGCTGAGCATCCACGCCAGGGGGGAGGTGTTGGGGGAGATTCCCGTCTTCGACCCCTCCGGCGGGCCTCGCACGGCGACGGCCGTGGCGATGTCCAACGGCACGCGGGTGGCGTGGCTCGAGCATGACGTGCTGTTCCGCTGGATCAATGAACATCCTCGGGTGGCCGTGGACATGCTCCAGGTCCTGGCGAACCGTTTGCGCGCCAACAACGAGCGCATCTCGGACCTCGTGTTCATGGACGTTCCCGGACGACTGGCCAAGACCCTCATCAACCTAGGCGCACGCTTCGGCAGACCTGTCGAGGCGGGTCTTCTCGTCCCCCACGACCTCACCCAGGAGGAGATGGCACAGCTGGTGGGATCTTCCAGAGAGACGGTCAACAAGGCCCTCATGGACTTCGCCAACCGGGGGTGGATAGCCCGTGAGGGACGCTCGATCATCATCTACCAGCCCGGTATGCTCATCCGCCGCGCACGTCGCTGACAGACGGTTTCCGGCCGGTTTTCAGCTTTTCCTCGGTTTTTCGTATGGTTGTGAGGAATTCGGGACGGATTCGGCTCCAGCCGCCTCTTCAGTGGGAGTCGGTAGGGTCCGGGCCATAGAATGGGCGGCATGCCCAAGAGGAACTCTCTGACCGTCAAGCGCGTGCTCGCGCTTCTGCTCGCGTATCTGACGCTTTGCATCGCGGGGGGAGTGGTCACCAGCATCCTGTTCCTACCGGCGGTCGTCGGCATCAACAACACCGTCAAGGCGACCATCCCTTCGCTGTCCGTCGAAGGCATCGACTTCGACGTGACCAGTCTGCCTCAGAAGTCGCGCATCTACGCCTCGGATGGCAAGACGGTCATCGCCTCGTTCTACGCCCAGAACCGCACCGTGGTGCCCATCAAGAGCATTTCGAAGTACATGCAGCAGGCCGTCGTGGCCCGTGAGGACCGTCGTTTCTTCGAGCACAGCGGCGTGGACGTGCAGGGCGTGCTCCGGGCATTCGTCCAGACCTACATCAAAAAGGGCGACACCCAGGGCGGATCCTCCCTCACGCAGCAGTACGTGAAGAACGTCCTGCTCGTCCAGGCGCAGGAGGACGACGATCCCATTGCCGAATACCATGCCACGGAGGACACCGTGGCCCGCAAGCTGCGCGAGATGCTCATCGCCGTGCAGATGGAGCAGAAATACAGCAAGGCCGAGATCCTGCAGGGGTACCTCAACATCGCGCAGTTCGGTCGCAACAGTCTGTATGGCGTCGAGACGGCAGCCAAACGTTACTTCAACACGACGGCGGCGAAGCTCACCATCGTGCAGGCGGCCACCATCGCCGCCATCACCAAGAACCCGGTCCAGTACGATCCTTCGGTCACGGCGAACCAGAAGACCGCGCAGGAGCAGCGCAACATCGTGCTCGACCTCATGTACCAGCAGGGGTTCATCACGAAGAAGCAGCGTGACACCGCCAAGGCCCAGCCCATCGCCAGCACCCTGGACATCCAGGACGTATCCGCTGCCGGCTGTCAGGAGGCCGGCGACGCGGCGTTCTTCTGCAACTACGTGACCAATCAGATTCTCAATTCCAAGGTATTCGGCAAGACGCAGGTGGCACGCCAGAAGCTGCTCAATGAAGGCGGCCTTGACATCTACAGCACCATGGACGTCAACGCCAACGCGTCGGCCATGAAAGTCGCCAGGGAAACCATTCCGGTGCATGACTCCAGCGGATTCGAAGTTGCCATCGCCGCAATCCAGCCGGGGACGGGGAAGGTTCTGGGCTTCGGCATCAACAGGACCTATGACGCCACCGCGTCGGCCAAGAACGATTCGACGCGCACATCCATCAACTATGCCGTGGATGAGAAGGACGGGGGCGGATTGGGATGGAATGTCGGATCCACGTGGAAGCCCATCAACATGGTGGCCTGGCTGCTTGCCGGGCACTCCATCAACGAGTATCTGACGACGAAGACCTACTATGCCAACAGCTCCTTCAACTGCGGCACGCATAAGTTCTCCGGCTACTGGTCCGTGCAGAACGCGTTGGGAGGCACTGTCAGCCCCGAGACCCCGCTGCAGGGCCTTGTCCGTTCGCACAATACGACCCAGGCGGCCATGACGGCCAAAATTGGTCTGTGCGCGATTGCAAACGCGGCGAAGAGTCTGGGGTACAACAATTCACCGCTTGGCCAGGAGGACGTCTATTCCAATAACTCCTTCAATCCTCCGATGGTTATCGGAGCGGTCCAGGCGTCTCCGTTGACCATGGCCAACGTGTATGCGACGATCGCGGCGAACGGAGTCGAGTGCACACCCATCGCCATCACAAAGGTCGTCGATACCGACGGGCAGCAGCTCAAGGTCCCCAGCGCGAACTGCCATCAGGCCATCCCCAAGGATGTGGCCCAGACCGTGGCCTATGCGCTCAATCAGGGCGTCGTGTCCTCCCAGGGCGTGGCATCCATGACCCAGCTGGACAACAATCGCAAGACCTTCGCCAAGACGGGCACCAATGAGGACACCTATATGCTGACCGGCGGATTCGTGCCCCAGGTGGCGGCCTACGTTGCCGTGGGGAACGCCGAGTCGCAGAAGAGCTTCAACGGCGTGACGATCAACGGGGTGAAGAGGAACGTCTGGTACGGCGAATACATCGCGGCCCCGGCTTGGAGGAACTTCATGAACGCCTATCTCAAGGCGGCGAAGATCCCCATCGACAACAACTATGGCACTCCCGCGACGAAGTTCACCAAGACAACGTACGCGTCCGGCAGCTGAGCATCGGTTCGGCCGTCGCTCATGTCCACCGTCCCCGTCGGGGAAGTAGAATGACGATGGATGTCCGAAGCCTGAAGATACGGCACGTTCCGTGGGAACGGGAGGATGCCATCCTGGGAATCATGGGGCAGGGACGTTCGTACCAGTGCGATGACGACAGGTGAAGGGGGTCGGCAATGGCAGAAGAACGGGACGACATGGATGATGCCACGGTCGAGGCGGGAATCGGCGGCAGGAAGCATGGAGCCAAGAACGGCCCTGGACTTTTCGATGAGATGACCATCCGTGGGCTCACCGTGCGTAACCGCATCTGGCTTCCCCCGATGGATATGTACTCGTCGCTCGCCAGGGACGGCAAACCCACCCCCTTCCACTACCAGCACTACGTTTCGCGTGCTCTGGGCGGTTTCGGCCTCATCATCGCGGAGTCCACGGCGGTGACGCCGGATGGGCGCATTTCCCCCTGCGACGTCGGGCTGTGGAACGACGATCAGATTGCCGCATGGCAGTGGATCGTGCGTGACGTCCGTGATGCGGGGGCGGCGATGGGCGTGCAGCTCAACCATGCGGGCCGCAAGGGGTCGACGGGATGCGTGCCCACGGGACATATCGGCGCCACCGTCCCCTTCGAGGAGGGCGGGTGGCAGACCGTGGCCCCCAGCCCCATCGCCTACGGGCATTACGCCGAACCCCGGCAGCTTGCTGTGGAGGAGATCCACAGCATCATCGACCGCTTCCGTGACGCCGCCGGTCGTGCGGTGGCGGCGGGATTCCAGTTCATCGAGCTGCATGCCGCGCACGGCTATCTCATCTCGCAGTTCCTCGACCCGCTGAGCAACCGGCGCGAGGACGAGTACGGCGGCGACCTCGAGGGCCGTTCGCGCTTCCTCGTGCAGATAGCCGACTCGGTGCGCGGAGTCATCCCCGATTCCATGCCATTGTTCGTGCGGGTCTCCGCCACGGACTGGGCGGCCGGCGGATGGGATCCTGGACAGACCGTGCAGCTGGCGACGATTCTCAAGGACCATGGCGTCGATCTCATCGACGTCTCGACCGGCGGCATAGTCCCCGACGTGACGGTCCCCGTCAAGCCCGGATATCAGGTGCCCTTCTCCGACAGGGTGCGGCGTCGCTCCGGTCTCCCCGTCACGGCGGTGGGGCTGATCACCAAGCCCAAGCAGGCGCGCCGCATTCTGCGCAATCACGAGGCGGATGCCGTCGAGATCGGCCGTGCGGCCCTGCGCGACCCGTTCTGGCCCCTCCGTGCCGCCCACAAGCTCGGCCTGGAGACCCAGGACGCGCCCTATCCGTACCAGTACGTGCGCGGCGCCTTCTAGTCCGAAGCCTCACGAGTGTATGTGGGACCTTCCGCGCCCGCCCTTCGAGGGTTCATGCCAGTCGAAGGGCCATGGGGCGGGGGAGCGGGAGACCTGGGAACGAGAACCCGGACGCGCCGTCTCGTGGACGCGCCGTCTCGTGGAGGGGCCGTGCTCCGGGTTCCGCGCTTTCTGGAGGCTCCGCGCCTGTCAGGCGTCGATTCCGACGGCCTGCGAGACGTGCTCGAAGCCGTCGCGTCGCAGGAGCGCCGCGAGACCCCGCTTGAGCACGGTGATCTGCTGCGGGCCGCGGTACATGAGGGACGAGATGAACATCACCAGCGAGGAGCCCGCGCGGATCTTCGCATAGGCCTGGGCGGGGGTGAACACCCCGCCGACCCCGGCGATGGCCAGCCTGTCCCCGAACTCCCGGTAGCTGCGGCGGATGAGGTCGTTGCCGGCGGCATAGGTCGGCCCTCCGGAGAGGTTGCCCTTCCATTCCTTGGGGACGACGAGGCCCGTGCGGTCCTTCTGCAGGTTGGCGATGGTCACGCCCTGCACGTCATGCTCGGCGATGACGGAGAGCAGGTCGCGGAACTCCGGCCACGTCCTGTTCAGCGGCATCTTGATCAGCGTGGGCTGCGAGCGCTTCACGGTGTCCAGGGAGTCCAGAAGCATGTCGAGGTTGTCCGGTTCGGTGAACGGCTCCCCGACGTGGGTGTTGGGGCAGGAGATGTTCACCTCCACCATGGCGGTTCGGTTCGCCGCACGTTCCAGGGAGATCCGATAGTCCTCGATGCCCTCGTCCAGGTCGCCGACGAGGTCGTCGTTCGTGCGGGCGATCGATACGGACACCTGAAGGGAACGGGCCTTCGTCCAGGCCTTCTCCGCTCTGTCGATGACCTTCGCGCTGCCGTCGTTGGCGAGGCCCACATGCACGAGCATGGAGTCGTATTCGGGCAGACGGTGGAACCACGGCCGAGGGTTCCCCGAGCAGGGCCGTGACGTCGTGGAGCCCACCGTCTCGAAGCCGAA
>CALEGL010000342.1 GCA_937876495.1 uncultured Bifidobacterium sp. | reverse complement strand
GACCCCTTCTTCACTACCGTTCCGCCTTTGGGATTCTGCCTCAGGAAGGAGCCCTTGGCTTCTGTGGTGCTGGATTCCATCTCCACCTTCGCGGTAAGGCCGAGCGCCTTGAGCTTGTCCTTGGCAGCGTCTTCGGTGGTCGCGGTCGAGAACGTGGGGACCGTCACGGTCCCGCTTTTCGTGCCGATGACACCGGAGGCGACGAGCGCGATGAGGACCGCCGCAATGATGAGAACCGCCGCAATGACCGAGGCGATGATGACATGCTTCCGCCGTTTGGTTCTCGAAGCCTGCTCCCGCGCGCCGACCTTCGCGTGCTCCTCGTCCGATTCCGGAGTCGCCACGGAGGCGAATTCCTCGCTGAAGGGGCTGAACGCCTGCGTCGCGGTCGTTTCTGCGCCCGTCATGGCCTCGGTGGCCGCCGTCGTCTGCTCCGCCTCGCGACGCTCCTTGAGTGAGGCGAGATCCGTCAGGGGATTGAAGGCGGCCGCCGTGGGTACGCCGCCGTTCATGAAGGTGTAGATGTCGTTGCGGAACTCCGTGGCGGTGGCGTAGCGGTTCTGCCGGTCCTTGGCCATGGCCTTGGCGCAGATCTGGTCCCACATGCGGGGAAGCCCCGGCACGATGGAGCTCGGCGGCGTGGCGACCTCGGAGACGTGCTGGTAGGCGATGGCGACAGCCGAATCGCCCGTGAAGGGAGGCCTGCCGGTGAGCATCTCGTACAGCACGCAGCCGGCGGAATACAGGTCCGATCGCATGTCGACGGTCTCGCCTCGCGCCTGCTCGGGTGACAGGTATTGTGCGGTCCCGACGACGCCCTGCGATTGCGTCATCGTCGCGGCGGAGTCATCCAGAGCCCTGGCGATGCCGAAGTCCATGACCTTGACGATGCCCTGGTCGGAGATCATGATGTTGCCCGGTTTGATGTCCCGGTGGATGATTCCCATGCGATGCGAGTATTCGAGAGCGTTGAGCACGCCGATCATCACCTGGGCTGCGTCCCGCTGGCTCAGGGCCCCGTTCGCGTGGATGATGTCGCGCAGGGTCTGGCCTTTCACGTACTCCATCACCAGATAAGGAAGGCGCTCGGTGTGACCGTTCTCGTCGACCACGTTCTCCTCGCCGGAGTCGTAGATGTTGACGATGTTGGGGTTGTTCATCTGCGCGACCGAATGTGCCTCGCGACGGAACCGTGACAGGAAAATCTCGTCGTTGGCAAGGTCGGAGCGCATGATTTTCACCGCCACGGTGCGTCCAAGGCGGGTATCGGTGGCCTGCCGGACCTCCGCCATGCCACCTCTTCCGATGAGCTGACCAAGCTGGTAGCGTCCATTGGACAATGACGAGGGCATGATGGTGCTCATTGCTGTTCCTTCCCGTCGGTCTGGTTGCGGAGGATTCGTCCGGGACGACGATGCCCCGCGTGGACGACCGCTGGCGTGGATGGCGACTTGCCGTCGCTCTGCGCCGCGGAAGTCGGAAGATGGGTGAGAAGCTCGCCCGTGTGGGGCGAGCTGGCGATGCGTCGCACAGGACGGCTGCCGGAATCCATCGCCGTCGTCTCCTCGGTCAGCCGGGTCTGCTCGTCAAGCAGACGGCGTTCGATGCGCGCAAGCGTTCTTGACACGACGAGCGCGTCCCTGGGACGGTCCCGCGGGTCCTTGGCAAGCATGGACATGACGAAGAGATTCAGTTCGAGGTCGACGTCATCCGGCAGAGGGGGCACGGGATCGTTGACCTGGGCGGCCGCGATGTCGACGGGGGTGGTTCCCGTGAAGGGCCGGTGTCCGCACAATCCCTCGTATGCCACGACACCGAGGGAGTAGATGTCGGACTGGGGGGTGGCCTGCCTGCCCTGCGCCTGCTCGGGAGAGATGTACTGCGCCGTTCCGACCACCATGCCATCCTGGGTGATCTGCTCCTGGTTGGTGGAGTAGGAGACGCCGAAGTCCGTGATCTTGACTTCGCCGTCATCCGCCACCATGATGTTCGCGGGCTTCACGTCCCGGTGTATGACCCCGTGGGAGTGCGCGACGAAAAGCCCCCGGGCTGTCTGGATGAGGATGGGCAGAAGCACGGTGGGATCCATCGCCCCCTGCTTCCGGTAGATGTCGGCAAGGGATTTGCTGGGCACGTATTCCATGATGAGGAAACCGATGCCGTTGTGCTCGTAGTACTCGAACAGCGCCGCGATGTTCGGATGGGCGAGGTTGGCCGAGTTGTGAGCTTCGGCGCGGAGACGGCGCAGCTTGACCTCCACGTCGCCCGTATCGCCTCGAAGCGCCTTGATTGCCACGGGACGCCTGAGCTGGATGTCGTACCCCTTCCAGACCTCGCCCATCCCCCCTTGGGCCAGACGATGATCCAGACGGTAGCGATGATGGATGAGCTGCCCCTCCAAAAGCTTCATTCCTTCATCGCCTCCTCGATCACCTGCTGTATGACCGGGTTCGTGACGCTATACGAATGTTCTCCGGCGTCATGGACGACCAGGGATATCGCGATTTTGGGGTTGTCCGCCGGTGCGAAGGCGATGACCCACGCATCGATGGTTTCATTGTCCGTTCCCGTCTGGGCGGTTCCCGTCTTTGCTGCCACCTTCACGCCCGAGACGGCCAGACTGGGGGTCGCCTTGGTGACAACGGCTTCCATCATCTGTGTGAGCTTATTGGCCGTGCTGGCGCTGAAGGCCTTGGACATCAGCGTCGGTGTCGTCTCGGAAAGCACCGACAGATCACTGGATCGGACTCGATCCACAAGCGTCGGTTGCATGAGTTTGCCGTCGTTGGCGATGGCCGCCGCGATCATGGCGTTCTGGAGAGGGGTCTCCAGCGTGTCGCCCTGTCCGATGGAAGCAAGAGCGACCTTGTCGGATGACACCCCCGTGGGGAAGGAGGATGCGACGGCCTTCATCGGCAGTCCCGTCGACGTTGAGCCATCCAGTGTGATCGAGGACCCGAATCCCAGTTTTTTCGCCTGCGCGCTGACGGCTGAGTCCCCAAGCGCCACCCCGAGCTGGGAGAAGGCCGTATTGGATGAGTATGCCAGAGCATCTTCGAAGCTGATCTTGCCGTTTGAACCGTTCGCGGCGCTCTCAACGTTCGTCAGCTGGGTCATGGTTCCCGGAAGAGTATAGCTGGTTCCTGCTGGAATCTTCGTGTTGACGTCGTATTTGCCGGTCTCCAGAGCCGTTGCCGCCACGATGGTCTTGAACGTTGACCCCGGCGGGTAGAGCTCCGACGTCGCTCTGTTGAGCATGGGGTTTGAGGAATCCGACGTGAGCTTCGCGTAGGCCTTGTTCACTGCGGTGGTGTCATGGGAGGCCAGCGAGTTGGGGTCGTAGCTGGGTGTGCTGACCATGGCAAGGATACGACCTGTGCTGGGTTCGATGGCCACGAGGGAGGCGTCACGGTCCTTCAGCAGCGAATAGGCGAGGGTCTGCAGCTTCGTGTCGATGGAGGTTTCGATGGAGGCCCCCTTGTTCTCCGTCCCCGAGAACAAGGACTTGAAGCGCTGCCAGATGAGGGTGTCGGACCGTCCGCTGAGCAGGGTGCCGCGGGAGGCTTCGATACCGCGGTCGGCGTTCTGACTGATGGAGAAGTATCCGGTGACAGGAGCGTACACCGGCCCGTTGCTGTAGGATCTCTGGTATTTGAAGGCGTCGTTCACCGCCGTCGATTCGGCGAGCACGGTGCCGTCGGCGGCGAGAATGGCGCCCCGGGGAGCGTCGAATTCATGGTACAGCGTCCGCCCGTTGCGTGGGTCGGCATTGAGCGCGTCGGCCTTGATGGCCATAATCACACTGCTCGACATCCCCAGAACGACGAAGAGGACGACGACGGCAGTGAACAGTTGACGCAGGGAGTTGTTCATCGGGATTCGCCTCCTTCTCCGGAACGGGCTGAACGAGGTCCCTCATGTACGGCGGGGGATGTCTCGCGGCTTTTCAGCGCGGTGAGAGCCTCCATGCGGAAGGTGTCAGAGGAGACGTCGGCCGGCGGCCTGTTGGCCGCGTTCGAGATGACGATCAGCAGTGCGGCCAGGATGTAGTTCGCGATCAGGGATGACCCGCCGGCTGCCATATACGGCAGAGTCAGTCCGGTGAGGGGAATCACCAGGGTGATGCCTCCCACGACGGTGAACACCTGGAAGGCCATGGTGAACATCAGACCGGCCGCCAGAAGCTTGCCGAACCCGTCGCGGATCTTCATCGCGGTGATGAGTCCCGACGAGACGATGATGAGATACAGGACGAGAATCGCCATCAGGCCGACGAGTCCCAGTTCCTCGCCAAGGGACGAATAGATGAAATCGGAGTTCGCCAGAGGAGTAAGAGCAGGATGACCCTGACCAAGCCCCGTTCCCATAAGTCCACCGGAGGCCATGCCGAAGAGGCCCGTCACGATCTGCCCCGATCCCCCGATGCTCCTGTTGTACACCGCTGCATCGAAGGGATGCAGCCATGCGTCGATACGGTATCCCACACGGGCGAAGATGCGAATCGCCACCGCGCTGCCGGCTGCGAAGGCGAGGAATCCGATGACCAGCCAGCTTTTGCGCCCGGTCGCCACGTACAGCATGGAGACGAACATCGCGAAGAACATCAGCGAGGTGCCGAGGTCATGCTGGACGACCAGCACGCCCATGGAGGCCAGCCAGACGATGACGATGGGGCCGAGGTCCCGGATCCGCGGCATCTGGAGCCCCAGGATCCTGCGTCCGCCGACGGCGAGCCTGTCCCGGCGTTCGAAGAGATAGGCGGCGAAGAAGAAGGCGAGGAACAGCTTGGCGAATTCCCCCGGCTGCAGGGTATGACTGCCCACTCCAATCCAGATGCGGGAACCCCCGATTTCCTTTCCCAGGCCGGGAATCATCGGTGACAGCAGCAGCGCCAGACCGACGACCATGCTCACGTAAGAGAACCGTCTCAGGACGCGGTAGTCCTGGAGGAACACAACGATCAGTCCGGTGAGGATCAGAGCTATGCAGGTCCAGATGAGCTGCCGGAAGGCCACATCGGTGTCGTTCTCCTGGTCGATTCGCGAGGTCATCATCGTCCCGATGGCCGTAAGCAGCAGCACGCAGGGAAGAATCGACTGGCTGGCGTAGGGCTGGAACTTCAGCAGCAGACCCCAGAGGACGAGGAACAGGGCGGCGACGACGGCGAGCATGCCCGCGTAGCGGGCCGGAAACCCTCCGGTGGTGCGCCAGAACATCTGGAGAAAGGCGATGAAGCCCAACACCATGGAGAACAGGAGAAGCGATATCTGCCGGAGCCGTGTGGCGACCATCATGCGCCGCCCTTCGCACTGGCCGAGGACGAGGACGACGGTGATGCGGTGGACGATGACCGTGATGCGGATGACGACGGTGATGCCGATGCGGATGATGAGCTCGACGACGTTCCTGTCTTGTCGTCGGAGGATTCGGAACGCAGGGTCGTCGCCTCCCGACGGATGAGCTCGGCATGCTGTCTGGCGTCAGAGAGGGTGTCCATGGTGATTCCCTGGGACAGCTGGTCCCTCCAGGATCGGGGCAGCGTGGATACGCGGATGTCCGTGCGTTCTATCTCATGGGACAGGCTCAGCCCGAAGAGGTTGGTGGGGACGCCCTGGTAGATGGTCACGACTCCGTCCGATTCCCCGAGATAGTAGGATGACTGGCTCCAATGCCAGACGCTCGCCGCGGCCGACGCTAGTCCGACGAGGATGGCGATGATGATGCCGAAGAACGCCACCCGTCCCCAGAGGCTGCGGGATTTCTTCTCCCGGCGTGCGCGCACCTTGTTGTCCCGTATGGCCTTGAGAACCTCGGGGTCGTTGGGGTCGGCCGTCAGCCGTCCGTCCCTTTTCTGGACCACGGGTATCTCGCTGGTGTCCAGGCCGGCCTTCTCACCCGTCTGTTCGCGGACCGTCGACGGCTGTGCCCCATGTTGACGGGAGGATTCGTCCGAGGTGCTCTGGACGAGCGCCGCAGCCTTCTGGGCAGGTGACCCACGTCCGACGTTCAGGGCCGGTGCCGTGGCGACCGGCTGATTGACGATGTCGGCGATGGGTTCGAGGCTGGCGCTGGCCGCACCTCCGATCAAGGGTGTCTGATGGGGAGCGTCGAAGGACGATGCATCGAGTGCCAGCGTCGCATCGGCCACCACCGCAGTGACGTTGTCCGTGCTGCCCGCCTTGAGTGCGAGGGACACGAGCGTTTGCGCGCATTGCTCCAGATCGGATGTAGCGGCGAGGATCTCCTCGATGGTCGAATCCTCGAGGACTCCGCACAGACCATCGGAGCACAGCAACCAGCGATCGGCGGGGTGCGCGCGGCGAATCGAGATGTCAGGGTGGGGATCGATGTCGAAGTCGCCGATGACCCGCATGACCACGTTGCGCTGTGGATGGTTCCGGGCTTCGGAGGGGGTGATGCGCCCCGTGTCGATGAGGTGCTGGACGTAGCTATGGTCCGTCGTCATACGGGACAGACGGCCATCACGGAGAAGATAGGCGCGGGAATCGCCGATATGCGCGATGATCCAATAGCCGGCCACGAGGGCCACTGCGGTGACGGTGGTACCCATCCCGGCAAGGCTTCGCTCGTGCTTGGCCTTGCCGACGATTGCGTCATGCGCCGCCATCACCGAGGTCTCCATCATCGAGGAGACGGTCGCGACGTCGCCGCCGAGGTCGTCATGCTCGATGTGCGCTAGCGAACGGATGGCGATGGTGGACGCGGTGTCTCCCCCCGCATGCCCGCCCATGCCGTCGCAGATGGCGATGAGATGCTCCCCGGCGAAGGAGGAGTCCTGATTGTTGCTGCGGACGGTTCCCACGTCGGAGACCGTCGTGGAATAGAGGAAGAGCTTCTGTGAGGCTGAGGAGTTGGGCATGCAGGTCACCTCAGCTCGAATGTCGTGGCGCCGATGCGGACGGGGACGCGAGGGGAGAGAATGGTGGGGGCGGATATGCGGCGCTGGTCGACGATGGTGCCGTTGGTGCTGCCCAGATCCTCGATGGCCCAGCCGCCCGAGACGGGATCACGGTAGACGCGGGCGTGATGCGAGGAGACGAACTCGTCGTCGAGGACGACGGTGTTGGTGGACGA
>CALEGL010000341.1 GCA_937876495.1 uncultured Bifidobacterium sp. | reverse complement strand
CATCCCGCGAACCTCATCCGCAGACAACATCCCCGTTCCGGATTCCCGTTCCGCCTCCGACTCCGTCATGCCGTCTCCTCGTCCGTCACGAAGGCGTGCCCCGCGGCCCTGTCCGTCTCGTCCTCGTGGATGCGCCCGGTCCTCTCGTGGCGCTTCGACTGCAGATGAAGCAGCACGCCCGAGATGCAAGCGGCGACGAGGGAGGCCACAAGCACGCCGAAACGCGCCTCGGCGGACAGCTCGGCGTCCTTGTAGGCGAGGGATGCGAGG
Source organism: uncultured Bifidobacterium sp. (assembly GCA_937876495.1). Lineage (GTDB taxonomy): Bacteria > Actinomycetota > Actinomycetes > Actinomycetales > Bifidobacteriaceae > Bifidobacterium. Next base: position 2,435 of record CALEGL010000341.1, on the reverse strand, counting down.
AGCAGGGAGACGGTGAAGCCGATGCCACAGGCGCAGGCGGCAGGGAACAGGTCATGCAGCCGCAGCCCGCGCGGCAGGCTCAGGCGGCCGCGCGTGGTGGACAGCCAGGCGACGAGCATGACTCCGACGGGCTTGCCGACGGCGAGCGCCACGACCAGAGACACCACCACCGGGGATATGAGCAGGCGCGGGGTGAGCGAATCGAGATGCACTCCGGTGGCGAACAGCGCGAACAGGGGAAGGGCGAGCAGCGCGGAGAAGGGCTGCAGCCGGTTGCGGTAGCGTTCGGCCCGCGGCGTGTCCTCCCCATGGATTTCGCGCGACGGCGTGGCAAGTCCCACGAGCACGCCGGCGAGCGTGGGATGCACGCCCTCCTCGTACATCATCACCCAGGCGAGCACGCCCACCACGGCGACGATCGGCCAGGGCACCCGCCTCCTGCGCACCAACCAGGCCCAGACGAGGGTGCAGGCGGCGATGCCGAGGAACCAGTACCAGCCGTTGAGGGAGGAGAAGAACACCGCGATGAGGATGATGGCGAGCAGGTCGTCGACGGTCGCCAGGGTCATGAGGAAGGCGCGTATGGAACCCGGCAGAGCCTTGGCGAACAGTGCGAGCACGGCAAGGGAGAAGGCGATGTCGGTGGCCGTGGGGATGGCCCATCCACGGGCGGCCTCGGCGAATCCGACGGAGGACCCCGAGCCGAGGAGCACCGACCCGGCGCCCGGCGGGCCGTACAGGGAGAACAACGCCATGACTCCGACGAAGAGCACCGGGGGGACGAGCATTCCTCCCACGGCGCACAGCATCGGCACGGCCGCGGCGCGCGGGTCGGCGAGCGAGCCGGTGGTGAGCTCCTGCCTGAGGTCGAGACCGACGACGAGGAAGAACAGGGTGAGCAGCCCGTCCTGCATCCAGTGGCCCAGGGACATGGAGACGTTGGTGCCGGGGATGCCGAGCGTGATGTGGGAGACGTGCTCGAAGACGGGGGCCGTGGCGGGGATGTTGGCGAGCAGCAGCCCGAGGACGGCGAAGGCGAGCATGACGAGTCCGCTGGCACGGTCGGAGGCGGCGACGCGGACGATTCCCCGCCACAGGCTGCGCGGTCCCGAGGCACGGCTCCCTGTCGCGCTCCGATTCATCCGCCCGTCTCCCGTCGCCGTCACGTCGTTCTCCCGTATTCGCACCTGCGGAACGGCAGGGCGCGGGGATGTCGAATCACACCGTCCCTACCAGTCTAGAGGATGCCCCGTCTGCGGGTCCGGAACCTCGCCAGCAGAGGACGTGCACAGGCGCTACAGGGACCGCACGGCCCCGGCGATCCCCTCCAGCGCCCTGCGAAGCAGAGCGGGCGGGCAGGCGAGGTTCACCCGCTCGAATCCGGCCCCCGAACGCCCGAAGTCGATGCCCTCGTCGAGGTAGACGCGCGCCTTCGTGCGCATGAGGTCGCGCAGCGCGTCGGCGCCGAGGCCGAGGCCCCGGCAGTCAAGCCAGGCAAGGTAGGTGCCCTCGGGTTCGACGAGCGCGAGACCCTGGCACGAGGAGACGGCGTCCCGCAGCATGGCGAGGTTGCCTTGGAGCACGTCCAGCAGCCCGTCAAGCCAGCCGCCGGCGTGACGGTAGGCGGCTTCGGCGGCGACGAGACCGAAATGGCTGGGCATAAGCCCGCCGATGGATCCGGCGGCCACGTCGTACGCGCGTCGAAGCGCCGCGTCGGGGATGATGACGGTGGAGCAGGCGAGTCCGGCGAGGTTGAAGGTCTTCGTCGGCGCGGTGAACTCGATGCAGTGCCGCGCATAGCGCTCACCGAGGGTGGAGAACATGGTGACCGTATGCCCCGGATGGGCGAAGTCCGCGTGGATCTCGTCGCACAGGACGGTCAGCCCGTTGTCGAGGGCGATGTCGCCGACGGCCCGCAGCTCGTCGGAGGTCCACACGCGGCCGACGGGGTTGTGCGGGTTGCACAGGATGATGGCAGTGCACCGCGGGTCCGCCGCCTTGCGGGCGATGTCGCCGAGGTCCATGACGTAGCGTCCGCCAGGACCCTCGACGAGTTCGCTGTCGACGACGGTCAGCCCCACGCGGCTGGTGGTCGCCGGGAACGGCGGATAGGAGGGACGCAGGATGATGACCTGGTCGCCAGGATGGGTGACGGCCCGCAGGGCCGCGTTGACGGCCGGCATGACGCCGTCGGACACGCGCATCCACGCGGGGTCGGCGTCCAGGCCGTGCCGCGAGAGCATCCAGTCGTGCACGGCCTCGAAGTAGCCGGGCCGCACGTAGTCGTAGCCGAACACGTCATGGGCGGCCGCCTCGCGGATGGCCTCGACGATCTCGGGCGCGGGCAGGAACTCCATATCGGCCACCGACAGGGCGATGACATCCTCGCTGCCCGGTCCCATGTCCCGTTCGATGAGATGCCATTTCTCCGAGCC
>CALEGL010000340.1 GCA_937876495.1 uncultured Bifidobacterium sp. | reverse complement strand
GCCTTGGACACCGTGGAAAAGTCGACCTGGCCGCGGATGCAGGCGTAGACGTAGCCGACGGCCACGCCGAGCAGGATGTTGAGGCGTCCGACGAGCCCCCGGAACAGCACGGCGATGAGAAGCACGGCGACCAGCGTGACGATGGCCGTGTCGGGCTGCTTCTGGAAGTTCGTCCAGACGGTGGGCGCGAGGTTGAACCCGATGATCGCGACGATGGCGCCGTTGACGACCGGAGGGATGATGATGTCGATCCACTTCGACCCGGCGAAATGCACGAGCAGGCCGACGAGGGCGAGCAGCAGACCGGTGACCATGATGCCGAAGCTCGCCACGGCGATGCCCTTGTGCGCCGTGGTGACGGCGGTGATGGGCGCGATGAAGCCGAAGGAGCTGCCCAGATAGCTGGGGAGCTTGTTCCGGTTGATGAGGAGGAACAGCGCCGTCGACATGGCGGTGAAGAACAGCGTCGTCGAGGGGTCGAACCCGGTGAGGATGGGGACGAGGAAGGTCGCTCCGAACATGGCGATGACATGCTGCGCGCCGATGCCCGCCGTGCGGCCCCAGGTCAGGCGCTCGTCCGGCGCCACCACTTCGCCGGGTCTGAGCGTCCTGCCGTCCCCGTGCAGCTTCCAGGTGAATATGTTGTTGCTCATCCGCCTTCTCCTTCCGACCCGTCGCACGGGCCGGAACGCCGTGCGCACGTCCGGGCACATTGTAGCGGCGTGATGCACCGGCATGTTTCCGCGGCAGGTTCCGGCGAGACACCGGACGGCTAGCGCACGTAGCCCTCCAGATGAGGGTCGACGGCATGGACGACGTCGACGAGATCGCCGTTGGAGAGAAGCGGTCTCTGGAATTCGCGCCATGGCTCCACCTGGACCTCCCAACGGCTGGTGGAGGGGTCGTAGACGGGACGGGCCGTCTGCTCCCAGCGCAGCCGTCGCGAGGTGCGCCCCGTGTCCGGGTCACGACGGGAGTAGTGCAGACAGGTGCAGTTGGTGATCCGCCATTCGTCGCTGTCGGCGCGGCGCAGGAACTCCTCGTCGGAGAGGTCCTCCAGCGTGAGCATGAGGGCGAGCATGAAGTCGCCGTGGGTGACGGCGACGACGGATTCGGCCTCGGCGCGGCGGTTGAGGGAGGTGAGCAGGTTGTGGACGCGGTCCTCGGCGACGTCGGCGATGGATTCGCCGGCTGGCGGCCTCCAGTACAGAGGGTCGGTGCGTTTGAACATCCAGTTGCGCTCGTAGTTCGTGCGGAACTCCTCCTGGGTGACGGTGCTGATCTCCCCCCAGGAGCGTTCGCGCAGCACCCGCGTCTCCTCCCATTTGGCCTTGGGCAGCGCCATGGTGGCGGCCGTCTCGCGCGTGCGCACGTACGGGGAGACGAGGTAGCGGTCGAAGAGCTGCTGCTGGCCGACGAGCCAGCGTCCGATGCAGTCGGCCTGCTTGCGTCCCGTGGCGGTGAGCCGCCACGACCGGTCCGGCACGGTGACGTTGTCCTGCGTGTACAGGGAGTCGTCCCCGTGCTCCCCCGCCTTGACGATAACGTTCGCCTCCGACTCGCCATGGCGGATCACGTACATGTCCAACGGCATTCCCATGGATTCGTCCTCCTTCATCCCGTTCCGAAGCTTTTCACCGATTCTCGTCCCGAAGGGGCCCCGTTGCATGGATCGTCGGATCCCGATCCCCGTCCGGAATCCCCGCACCCCACGACGGGGATGCATCCCCCGTCCTTCCGGTCCGGCGGCATCGACCGGGTGGCACGGCAATCACGGTATCGCGTCCGTTCTCATGCCGGAAACGCATCGGAAACCACGATACGCCCCATCACGCGACAGGCCGACGAGAACGGCTTTCACCCACAACGACATCGAGGAGGCGGTGGGAGAGGAACCCGCGAATACGCTCGCGAGGGCAGCGCGCCGATGAGGCATCCATGCACCGGAGGCGGCTGCACGAGAAGAGACCTGGCCGCCGGCGGGAGGGGAAATCATGAGATACTGCACCCAGTGCACAGGGCCGTTGATCGAGGGCATGCCGTTCTGCGGATCCTGTGGAATCCGCGTTCCACAGGATGGAGGGCGGGAATCCGCATCGTCAGCGGTTCCACCGCCTCACGCCGGTGCACGTTCGCAGGCCTCAGCGACAAGTCCCTTCATCACCGGCTCGCACGAACCCCGGGATTCCTTCGCTCAGGCCGCCACGTCCCCCGCAGGCCCTCGGCAATGCTGGTCGGAGATGGGACGGGTGACCACGGCGACCGTCGCCAGGCGGAAACCGACGTTCGCGGGCGCGCGCGTCGCCATCGGCATCGCCGCCGCCGCTACAGCCGTCCTCACTGCCATCGTCCTCGTCATCACGCTCGTCGCGGTCCCCCTGATCACATCAAGAAACGTCCGAGGCACCTATCGTCTGTCCTTCATCTCATCGTTCATACCGACTCTGCAGATGACCATCGATTCGCACCTCGGCTTCACCGTCTCGGTACCCGGACGCATATCCGGATCCATCATCGGGGATCTGACGAGAGATTCCTCCCGGAACGGCGACACGACCTATCTGATCTCCGATCTGGATTTCACCGGCGACCTTGGCGACATCATTCTCTCGCAGACGACGGGCGGCATGTCATCCGCGGAAACGAACAGGGAGCTGCTGAGGCTGATCACCTGCAGACTCACCCTTCCGGACGGTCTGTCAAAGGGATCCCCGCAGGGGACGTGGGCGTTCTCCGCAAGCGTTCCGGGACGCTCCGTCTCCGCAAGGGCGGTCTTCTCCCCGAACGGCGTGCTCACCCTTTCCACCGAATATCCGGGATTGGACGTCCCCGGGCTGGATGCCGACACGACGACGATGTCATGGTCGAAAGCGTCGGGGGCGGTGATCATCTTCCATGACGGCTCGCGGATGGCGGCCCTGTCCATGCCTCGATGACGACATGGCCACGCACTACGATGTGGGGAGGTCGAACGCCCACCGTATGCCACTGCGCCGAATGGCCGGACTCCGGACGCCGCGGGATGACGGATGACGTCCTATGGCGACGGGAACGGGATGCGCGGACGCCGAGGACCGAGGAACGGAGAACCCGATGACCATGGACGAGTCGCCAATCACCACATCCGGGGTGGCATCCCCGCGGACTTCGCCGAAGCAGGGACGCAGAAGTTCCCATGCGGGACGCGTACTGGGAATCATCCTCGTGCTCGTGGCGCTGGCGGTGGCCATCGGGGTGACCGCGCACGCTCTCGGGGAACGGGGGGCGGCGGGCTCCCTGTCCGGCACGATGACGCTGTCAGGCGACATGAAGGGCGACGGGTCCAGTGCCACGATCCGCTTCGCCGCCGCCGGAGACACGCTTACTCTGTCCTCTCCCGGTCATGACGGATCGTTGAAGGCCACGTTGAAGACCAAGGATTCCGGTTCATCCGGAGCGTCCTATCGCGTGTCCTCCATCGCCGTCAACGGCGATGCCGCGCAGACGATGATGGACATCCTGCCCATCCAGGGGATATCCGCCGCCGAACTCAAGGTGGCGCTCGAAACGGCCCAGCCGACTCTTGCGGCTCCTGCATCGACGCTCTCCGGGTCCCCCAAGGGGACATGGTCGGCCTCGGCCACCGTTCTGGGCGTGAGCGCCTCGGCCAAGGCTGAGTTCGCGTCGGATGGCGTGCTCACCCTTACCGCGACCGGGCCGCTGGGAACGCAGACCCGGAATCTGCGCTGGTCGCAGAAGGGTTCTGTCGTCACCATCGCCGACTCCACGGGAAAGAGGCTTGCCACGCTGACCATGTCCGACTAGGGCGATGCCGCGAAACGGAAACGGAAGAAGGGCAGCGGATATGGAAAGGGGCCGGTCCCTGGAAAGCGACCGGCCCCGCCTGCTCGCGTCATGCGCGGGAAATCAGCCTTCGATGGCGATCCTGCGTCCGGACTCGACCTTGGCCTTCGGCTGGATCTTCGCGACCTCGAGGGACAGCGTGCCGTCCTTATAGCTCGCGTGGACGTCCGACTCCTTGACCTGGTCGCCGACGTAGAAGCTGCGCGAGCACGAGCCGACGTAACGCTCGCGGCGCAGCCACTTGCCGCTCTTGTCCTTGTCGTCGCGCTTCTCGTCCTTGTGCGCGGACACCGTCAGATAGCCGTCCTTGAGCTCCAGGGCGATGTCGTCCTTGTTGAAACCGGGCATGTCGATGGCGACCTCGTAGGCGTCATCGGTCTCCCTGACGTCCGTGTTCATCATGCTGGTCGGGGCGACGGCCTCGGCGTTGGCGTTGCGCCATCCCGAGAAGAACGGGTCGTCGAACAGGTCGGCGAACATCGTGTCATTCATCAGCGCCGGAAACATAGCCATAATGCATACTCCTTAAGTTCTCTGGCCACGGGTCCGGAATTCCTGGCGGAGTCCTCAGCGGCTCCGCAACGTCGTTCCGGCTGCCTCCGGAACCCCTTCCGGAGCTCCGTGGCCGTTCACTTGGAGAAACAGATCGCGGTTCCCGATGTTCCTCGATTACGCCGACAGAGAACGCGACTTGACGTGGAAGCGATTGCCTGAGAAACGCTCACGCCACCTCCATCGGAGTGCCCGAGGTGATGCGCACCAGCTCCTCGAAGGTCGTGGGGAACAGGACGTGGGGATGACCGGCATCGGCCCACACCCGGGCATGGTCGGCGAGCGCGACGTCGACGATGGTCTCGATATGGTCGGGATGGCCGATGGGGGCCACTCCTCCGATCACCTGCCCGGTGACCTGCAGAACGTAATCGGCGTCCGCCCGATGCAGCCGTCCACGTCCAAGCTGCCGCTGGACCTTCTTCACGTCCACGCGATGCGCGCCGGACGTGAGGATGAGCAGCGGCCGGTCGTCGCACCGGAAGACGAGGCTGTTGGCGATGGCCCCGATGTCGCAGCCGCACGCCGCGGCGGCCTCCGCGGCGGTGCGCGCCGACTCGTGCAGGACGACGATGGGACCGGCGACCCGCTCGTCGGCGAGGATGGCGGCCACGCGGCGGACCCGCGGATTGTCGAGTATCCTGCGCTGCTCCTCGGTGAGCTGACTCCCATCCGCCATCCCGGTGACGCGTGCCATATGTCTCCGCCTTTCCTGTGCAGGCCGGGATGGAACCGATTCCTCCCGCAAGACCACAGCGAGGCTAGGCGCATGCCGTTACCCGCCGATGTCGGGCGTATGACGGATGGCCACCGTCTCGGTGAATGCGGAATGAACCTGACGGAAACGAACGTCCCGAGAAATCCCTCACGCCTGGTCCGTCTTCACGGGAACCGTCCTGTGCCCCCGAAACCATGCCGATGCGAAGCCGACGAGTTCGGCGTCGGGGACCAGCCGGGAAGGCGCCGCACCGATGGGTCCCAAGCGTTCAAGCCCAGTCTCCCGCGCGAAGGCGCGTCCGACCTCGGGGAAGTCCTCGTCATGGACGACGCGCTCGTCGAACCCCACCCATCGGCGTCGGTCCCCGACCATCAGCGGCGCCCCGTTGCGGACGGTCTCACGAAGCGTCCCGCTGCGTTCCTCCGCGAGATGAAGCATGGTGCACTTCTCGTATCCCACGCCGATGAGCAGCGACCATCCGCCGACCGCCTCGATGGCGCCGAGCGGCGACCTTTCGCCGACCGGGTCATCCAGGTCGTGCACGGCGAGGATACGCTCGGCCAAGGGCCCCCCGGACCCGCAGGCCCGACGGGGCCGCGCCCGTTCCCGCACGCCCGGCGCCGGGCGGAACACTCCCGTACGCGTCCCCAGCGTCCGCCGCGCGCTGACGGCACGCTCCCGTCCGGCAGCCACCACCCGACTCCCCCGCTGCACACCGCCCTGTTACGCCACGTGCATCGCAACCGT
>CALEGL010000339.1 GCA_937876495.1 uncultured Bifidobacterium sp. | reverse complement strand
GGGTTTTTTTTTTCAAGCAGAAGACGGCATACGAGGTTCGCCTTAGTCTCGTGGGGTCGGAGATGTGTATAGGAGCCAGGCACGAGGGACAGCCGGTGATGCCCGTGCTCCTCCTGCGACTGGCCGGTGGCCACCTCGTTGGCGGAGACGGTGAAGGTGTCGGCGCCCGGCAGGTCGATGCGGCCCTTGACCTCGATGAGGATCCGGTTGCCCAGGTCGTCCCGCGAATCGATGTCGTACCCCTTGTTGTTATGCGGCATCTCCGTGGGATGCCGTCCCAGCGCGCGTTCGGCGGCCATCGTCAGGGCCACGGCCCTGCGGTCCACCTCCTCGGTCTGTCGGGCGTGCATTCTGGCCTCCTCGGTCTGCTGCGTGTCGGGATGGAGAACATGGTCGGGGATGACGAGGGCCATGCCCCGCACCACCGCCGGCCGCGCGCGGATCATGTCCTCCTGGACCAGCTCCTTCTCGCGGTTCTCGAGCCGGGTCTCCAAGGTCTCCGCCATCCTCTTCGCGCCCGTCGGGGTGCGCTTGCCGGGCTTCCTGCCCTGGCGGCGGTCGTCGAGCAGACGGTTGTACTGGTCGTACCAGAATCTGATCTCCGCATTCAGCCGGGCCTCGACCTGCATGCGCACCTGCTGGGCGTGCCTGTGCCGCTGGGTCCTGAGCGATTCCATCACCGGCCGCGTGCCCGTCTGGTAGGCGAAGCCGCGCAGGGCGTCCATGTCGTTGCGCTTCAGCCACGGCTTCCTGAGCACCGCCGACGCCGCGGCCTGCTCCTCGGGGCGCGGGGCCTCGTAGTCGAGATACGGGGGAGCGGGGGAGAAGACCGGATTCTCTCCCTCCCGGGCCTCCAGATAGTCGAAATGGCGGGATATCGGACGGTCCTTCACGTCGTCGATGGTTTGCTCGACGGCCATCAGCAGCATGGGGGCGTCGGGCTGGGTATCCGTGCGGTCCACGAACACCGTGCCGCGGTCCAGAGCCAGGCTGAAGCGTTCGATGACGAGGTCGGTCACCGCGTCCAGCAGCGGGGTGCCCAGAGCGATGAGCATGGCGTCCGGGGCGTTCTCGGCGTGGATGCGCTCCGGGTCGAAGGTGACGCGCTCGTAGGCCGCGGCCAGGGGATGATGCCGGTCGATGCGCAGCGCCCGGCGCCTGACCTCCGACGGCACATGCGTGAGCTCCCATCGTCCGGTCTCGCGGCGTCGGGCCGAGCCTCCGAGCCGGTCGAAGGCGGCGAGGAAGAACGCCGAGACGAAGCCGGGCTGCAGCTTGCGCTCGCGGTTCCTCTCCATCATCCGGCGCACCTCGTCCACGTCGAGACGCGGGTACATCTCCGGATGCGCGGAGCGTTCGCGCAGCAGGTCGTCGAGGCCGTCCGACACGGAGCTGTCGATCGTTTTTTCAAGCCTGGCCTGTACGTCGGGGCGGTCGCCGTAGCGGATGGCCTGCACCATGAGGTCCTTCAGCGGCTTGCCGTGGAAGGCCTTGCCGTCGCCCAGCACGTTGAACAGGTTGCCGCGGTACGCCCTGCCGATGGTCTCGATCTTGTCGAGCAGACGGCGGTACACGTCGCCCTCACGGGTGCCGCGCGCCACCATGTTCCACAGGAAGCACACGCGCTTCTGCCCGATGCGGTGGATGCGACCGAAGCGCTGCTCGATGCGGTTCGGGTTCCACGGCAGGTCGTAGTTGACCATGAGGTCGGCGCGCTGCAGGTTCAGGCCCTCGCCGGCCGCGTCCGTGGCCACGAGGATGCGTGCCGACGGGTCGTTGGAGAAGCGCTCCTGCCGGGCCCTGCGCTCGTCGCGGGACAACCCGCCGTGAATCGTCACCACCGACTCCCGGCGACCGGTGAGCGAGGCGATGCGGTGCTCGAGATAGGTGAGGGTGTCCCGGTGCTCGGTGAACACGATCATCTTGTGCGGCAGGGGGGAGGTGCCGGTGTCCAGCACCTGCTTCTGCACGATGGCGCTCAGCTCGCTCCATTTGGCGTCCGCGCCGGAATTGCGGACCTGACTGGCCTCCTCGACGAGCCTGCCCAGCAGCTCGATTTCGGCGGCGAGCTCCTGGCGGCTTTTCGCCGCGGTGGCCGAATCCACCACCTGGTCGACGTCGTTCTCGAGGCTCTGCTGCTCGCCTTCGGGCGTCTCGTCCCACACGTCGTCGAAGCTCGTGTCGTCGACGGAGGGCAGCGACTTCTGCTGGTCGCCGAGGAGCTCCTCCACCGTGCCCTCGTTCGCGTCGATGCGGCGCAGCAGATCCGTCAGCCTGTCGCGGCGGCGCTCCAGGGACCGCAGGATGGCCTCCGGGCTGGACGCCAGTCGCCTCTGCAGCACGGTGAGGGCGAAGCCGATGCTGTTGCCGCGGCGCTTCTCCGTGTCCATGAGCTTCTGGGCGGCATTCATGCCTGAGCGCACGTAGTCCGTCACATGCTCATACAGCGCCTTCTCCCCTTCGGACAGCTCGTAGGCGACGGTCTCCGCGTGCCGTTCGGGGAACAGCGGCTTGCCGTCGAAGGTGAGCAGATCCTCCTTGACCATGCGGCGCATCAGACCCTCGGTCGTGGTGCGGCGATGGCGCTTGGGGTCGTAGTGGCCGGCGAAGCGGTCCCTGTCGAGCAGGGACATGAACAGCTGGAAGTCCTCCTCCTTGCCCGAATGCGGGGTGGCTGTCATGAGCAGGAGGTTCTCCGAGGTGCGCGAAAGGGTCTCGCCCAGGCGGAAACGGCTGGTGCGCGTGATGTCGTCGCTGCGCTTCGACGCGTAGTGCGCGCTCATGCGATGCGCCTCGTCGACGATGGCGATGTCCCAGGAGACGTCGTCCATCATGTCCATGAGCTCGTCGTTGCGGGCGATCTGGTCCATGCGGCAGATGAGGCGGGCGTGGTCGCGGAACGGGTTGCCCTTGAGCGCGGTCAGGCGCATCGCTGGGGTGAAGACCTCGAAGTCGAGGTGGAACTTCTCCATGAGCTCGTCGTGCCATTGTTCGGCGAGGCCTCCGGGGCAGACGATGATGATGCGCTCGGCGGCGGAGCGCATGAGCATCTCCTTGACGTACAGGCCTGCCATGATCGTCTTTCCGGCTCCGGGGTCGTCCGCCAGGAGGAAGCGCAGGGGCACCTTGGGGAGCATGTCCTCGTAGACGGCGCGGATCTGGTGGGGCAGGGGGCTGATGTTGGAGGAGTAGACGGCGGCCATCGGGTCGTAGAGGGCGGCGTAGCGGATGCGCAGCGCCTCCGCCGCCAGACGGAAGTCCTGCGGGTCCGCGTCGAAGGGCGGCAGCGCGTCCTTCGTGCCGGCAAGCGAGAACTCGCGCACCGACTCCTCATCGACGATCCGATCGCCGAGCGCGCCGTCCTCCGACTTGTAGACGAGCTGCACGGCCGCGCCCATCGGAGTGGCCGCCATCACGCGCACGATG
>CALEGL010000338.1 GCA_937876495.1 uncultured Bifidobacterium sp. | reverse complement strand
GAAGAGGATGACCGCGGTCGTTCCCCATCGATATCAGTAGAACTGCTGCGCGTTCTTGTGAGGAACGTGGACGAATAGTCGCCACACACCCCGCAATCTGCGAGGAATGAAAACTGTTCTGAGATACAGTATTGCGTATACGTGTGAGTGACAGGAGACCAAGGTGAGCGAGACTGCCCAGACTGACCAGACTGAACAGAATGGGGCTCAGACCACCATCAAGGTGGTGGGTGTCGGCGGCGGCGGCTGCAACGCCGTCAAAAGGATGATCGAGGCGGGCGTCCAGAACGTCGACTACGTCATCATCAACACCGACATCCCCGACCTCACCAAGGTCGACGGATCGCGCCTCGTCAAGGTCGCCCTGAGCGACAAGAACGGCCGCGGCCTCGGCGCCGGCGCGAACCCCGAGGTGGGCGCCAAGGCGGCGCTCGACCATCAGGCCGACATCGAGGACGCCATCAAGGGCGCTGACATGGTCTTCGTCGCCTGCGGCGAGGGCGGCGGCACCGGGACGGGCGCCAGCCCGCTCGTCGCGCACTGCGCCCGCGAGCAGGGGGCGCTCACCATCGGCGTCGTCACCAAGCCCTTCGAGTTCGAGCTCGAACGCAGGATGGAGACGGCCCTCGCCGGCATCGACAACCTGCGCAAGGAGGTCGACGCGCTGATCGTCATCCCCAACGACAAGCTCAGCGACGCCGGCGCCGACCTGACGGTGAACGAGGCCTTCGCCCTCGCCGACCAGGCCATCATCAACGGCGTGCAGGGCGTCTCGGAGCTCTTCATCAACAACTCCTACATCCACGTCGACTTCTCCGACGTCAAGACCGTCCTCAAGGGCGCCGGCACCGTGCTGTTCGGCGTGGGCACCGCCAAGGGCGAGGACCGCGCCGTCAAGGCCGCCGAGCTCGCCATCACGTCCCCGCTGATGGACGAGAGCATCGAGGGTGCGCACGGCGCGCTCATCGTCATCGCGGGCCCGCAGGACCTCAAGATGAGCGAGTACAAGAACGCGTGCAAGTTCATCGCCAGCGCCATCGACCCCAAGGCGCTCATCATCACCGGCTTCTCCACGGACGACTCCTTCGGCGACGAGGTGCGCGTCACCGTCATCGCGGCCGGATTCGACTCCGAATCGGGCAGGAAGGCGACCGATGCGGACGCGGCCGACGATGCCGACGCGGATGACGACACGGGAGCCATCCCCATTCCGCCCCGGGCCGTGGAGGATCAGGCGGATCGGCGACCGGAGACGATCGACGCGCCGAATCCCATCTCGCGTCCTTTCAATGACGAGACCGACGAGCATGAGGTGGTCTCCGCCGACGACCAGAACGGGCATGAGGCGCCGCCGCCGCTCTCCTTCCTGTACTGACGACGTGATGATGGGCGAGAAAGGCGAAAGGATTCCCTCATGGCAGGCTTCATGAAGAACGCGATGTCGTATCTGGGCATGACCGATGTCGTGGACGACGATGACGATCTGGCGGATGACGCCGATTACACCAAGTCGTCATCCTTCGACTCCGACCGTTCCGTCACCCCGATGGCGCCGTCGTCGCCCGCGGCGCCGGCCCAGCCCGCCGCGCCCAGGCGCGACGCCAACCCCTTCCAGGGACGGATGAGCCGCATCACCACGATCCATCCCCGCAACTACGAGGACGCGCAGCTCGTGGGACGCGCCCTGCGTGACGGCGTCCCCGTCGTGCTCAACCTCACCGACGTCTCCGAGGCCGTGGCCTACCGCATCGTCGACTTCTCCGCCGGCGTCGTCTTCGGAGTGCGCGGCTCCATCGAACGCGTCACCCCGCGGGTGTTCCTGCTGAGCCCGGCCCAGGTGAACATCAAGGTCGAGGAGACCCAGAGCAAACCGACCGCCAGCGACCTGTTCACCGAATGAACGGAACCGAGTGAACGGAACCGGGCGGTCGTCGAATCCGGTCGGTGAGCCGTCCGTCCGTCCGCAGATGCCGTGCAGGGAGGCCACGCTCGGGTGCGTGCCCCGGACTGAGCCCAGGGCCGCGTCCTCTCCGGCTTTCCGGCTTTCCGACATCCTCGCCGCGGCCTCCGGCCTTGTCCTGCGGAAACCCACAGCGAACGTTCAATCCTCTCCGATAGGGTGATTCCATGCTGCTGATCGTCAGACAGATCCTCGACTGGGCCATCGGGGTGTACATCACCATCCTGTTCATCCGGATGATCCTCGACTGGGTCGCCTTCCTCTCGCCCCGCTGGTATCCGCGCGGGGTGATCGCCTCGCTCATCAACGTCGTCTACCGCCTCACCGACCCGCCGCTGCGCTGGCTTCGCCGCTACATCCCGCCGCTGAGGCTTGGCAGCGTCTATCTCGACGTGAGCTTCATGGTCCTGTATTTCGCCCTCGTCCTACTGCAGCTGCTGATCTGAACCGCCGTTCGAACAGGGGGCTGAGAGGTGTCGCGGCGGGGGCCGATTGGGGCCGGATGCCGGCTTTGACGCCATTCCCGGCCTCGTCGTCCGCGTCGTCGTGATAGCATGACGTGTTGTTAGCAGCACACAGCGAGGCATCGTGCCCAAAGCGAGGTGTAAGACATATGGCTCTGTTGACGCCTAAGGACATCCGGGAGCATACCTTCCAGACGGTCCGGTTCAAGGAAGGCTACGATGTCGACGAGGTCGACGACTTTCTCGACCAGGTGACGGAGACCGTCGAGGCGCTGGGCAAGCAGGCCATGCAGAACGGGCAGTCCACCCAGTCTCTCGGACCGGATGTGGCGGCGCTCAACGGCAAGATCGCCGAGCTCACCACCCAGCTGCAGGCCGCGCAGAACGAGAACGAGCAGCTCAAGTCCGCCGCCGCGTCAGGGCAGGGGCAGGCCGCCCAGGTGGACGCCGCCAAGCTGTCCGAGGCGGAGGAGAGCAACAGGGCGCTCGCCGCGCAGAACGAGCAGCTCAAGACGCAGGTGCAGCGCCTCGGCGCCCAGGTCGACCAGCTCACCGCGCAGGCCGCCGAGGCCGCCGGCAGCAAGGAGCTCGGAGCCCAGCTCACCGCCGTCCAGCATGAGCGCGACGAGCTGCGAGCCGCCAATGAGAACCTCAGCCGCGAGTTCGAGAGCGCCAAGCAGAAGGCCGCCGAGGCCGAGACCCAGAGCAGGAAGGTCCAGGACCTCACCCGGCAGCTCGAGGAGTCTCGCCAGCGCGAGAACCAGCTGCGCGCGCAGGTCTCCAAGGTCGAGCCCAGCACCGAGACCGGAAGCCTGCAGAAGATCGCCGGCGCCGGAAGCGGCGAGGCCAGCGAGCCGGAGCGCGCCACCGCGATGCTCACCCTCGCCATGCAGCTGCACGACCAGTACGTCGACAAGGGCAAGGCGCAGGCCAAGGACATCATCGAGACCGCGCAGAACAAGTACAACGACATGGTCGCCAAGGCCAACGAGTACTCCAGCCGCACCCGCTCCGAAGCCGACGACTACGACAAGAAGACCCGCACCGCCGCCGACGGCTACGCCGCCTCCGTTCATGCGGACGCCGACGCCTACTCGGCCAGGACGCGTCAGGACGCCGACACCTATGCCGCGAACAAGCATTCCGACGCGGACGCCTACGAGGCCGAGGTCCAGCGTCGGGCCGCCGAATACGACAAGAAGACCCGCACCGGCGCCGACACCTACGCCCAGCAGGTCAGGGACAACCTGGAGTCGCAGTCCAAGGTCATCGAGGGCAACATCCAGGGCCTCAAGCAGTTCGAGGGCGAGTACCGCACGCGTCTCACCGAGTTCCTCAACCAGCTCGTGGCGCAGGTCTCGGATTCGAACAGCTTCTCCAAGGTCGACCAGTCCGGGCAGTCCGGCAAGTGAGCCGGAACGGGCGCGGATACCTCGGATAGATGACGGAAGGCATGACGGAAACAGCAGGACGGTCGGACGCCAGCAGGCGTGCGACCGTCTTCGCATGTGTGGCTGCCGGAGTGCTTGCCGTCGACCAGGGAACCAAGGTCCTCGCCCTCATGCTGCTCGACCACGGCCGTCGCGTGAGCGTCATCCCCGGTCTGCTCAGCTTCGTCCTCGTGCGTAATCCGGGGGCCACGCTGGGGCTCGGATCCTCGATGACATGGCTGATCTCGCTGTTCGCCAT
>CALEGL010000337.1 GCA_937876495.1 uncultured Bifidobacterium sp. | reverse complement strand
ATGACGAGCAGCACCTGGGATCCCACGGTCTGGCCCGTCAGACCCTTCGTCCATCCGGTGACGACCTCGGACAGCGAGAAGTCGGAAGCCGACCCGCTGCTCCAGTTGGAATCGAACTGCTTGAGCTTGCCCTTCTTCGTCACATACCAGCCCGTGTACTTCGCGCTGATCGTGTCGGACGACGTGACCTTTTCTCCCGTGCCCTTGATCAGCGTCTGGGCGACCAGGGAGCTTCCGGCCGTGTAGCCGTTGAGGGAGAGGGAAGGCGTTCCGTCGCTTGCCAGAGTGACCTTGGGCAGGTTCGAGGGGATGTCCGTGACGGCGGTTCCCGTGGCGCGCGTCAGGGCCTTGCTCTTCGACACCAGCGTCATCGCCATGATGTACGAGGTGCCTTCGGAGTTCTCGTCGTTGACGCCGAAGGCGATGGTGGCGTTGAGACGCTGGCCCTTGAAGACCTTGTAGTAGGCGCTGCTGATGGAGCCCGAGTCGACGACCAGCGAGCAGTCGGGCGTGTTCTTCGTCCAGGTGTCCATGAGTTCGGAGCCGTCCTTGGCGTTGATGGCGATGGCCTGCGCGCAGACGCGGTCCCCGTCGGAGACGACGTTGCCGTTGCCCTTCTGGAGAACGGCGTAGGTGTTGTTCTGCACCGTCATGGGGGTGCGGAAGGCGATGGTGGGCTTCTTTCCGAGGGTGCCCGTGGCGGTGACTCCTGCCAGCTGGTCCAGCGTGGTGGAGGACGAGGACGACGTGGAGGACGATGAGGATGCGGAGGAGGACGACGAGGACGACCCTCCGCAGGAGGCCAAGGATAGGCCCAGGGCTGCGACGGCGATCAGCGACAATAGGGTGCTCAGACGGCGCGGCCGCCGCGGTGCGATATGCATGTCCACAACACTACCGTCCTCTCCTGATGAGCGTCTCTGCCGCAATGAAGGTCCCAGCACCCGATAGCCCCGACGGCTCCAGCCGTCACCGTCGGGCGCCGTCGATCCGGCAAGGTCATCGGTCGTGCCCCTCTCCCGTCGTCCACCTGTAGAATGGCGTTGCTATGACTCAAGAACGACACGCAGGCGCACGCCGCAGGGTCGCCTCCCGGCCGACCCGCCATGCCCGGATCATGAGAGGCGTCGTCGCGCCGGTTTTCGGTCTTCTGGCCGTGACCTTCGTGGCGCTGGGTCTGCTCAATGCCACTTTATGGAGGCCGATCTCCTCAGTCACTGCACGGGTCAGTGACACCGGGACACGGTACGTCCTCACCGATTCAGGCATGCTCTCCCTCATCGACGATTCGGTTCGCGTCACGGTGGCGGCGTCTTCCTCCACAGCCGATGTCTGCGTTGCTTTGGGAACAGCCAAGGACGTCAGCGGATGGGTCGCAGGAGAGACGGTGACGCGAATCACCGGCATGGACGGATGGTCGTCCCTGACGACGACGAAGTCGCGGGTCGCTTCCGGTTCCACATCGGCGACCTTGCCGGTGTCCTTCAAGGATTCGGATATGTGGAGCGCCTCTCGGTGCTCGACCGGAAGCGTGACGTTGTCCGCGAAGGACGCGACGGACAGAGTGGCTCTCATCGACCTGGGGTCGTCGGCCGATAGCGCGAGCGTGTCCCTTCACTGGACGCGCAGGACGCTTCCCGACTTCGCCACCCCGATGTACTTCCTGGCCGGGCTGTGCGCGGCGATGACGGTTCTGGCGGCCTCGGTGTTCGCCATGGAGCCGGACAGACGTCGCCATCGGCGTCCCGCCCGGCGCGTGGCGCGACGGCATGACGAGGTCGCCATCGTGGAGGCCTTCCTGGGGTCGCTGCGCACTCTGACCGGTTCGTGGGGCCGTCGCCATCGCCGTGGCGTCCGGGCGCATGCCGCCATCCCCATCCGCCAGGAGCTGAACTCCGGTCGTTCGACGCACCGCAGAGGACCGGTCGTCGTCGACCCGTCCGCCCGTAACATGCTGGGCGCGCCATCCCGTGGAAGCCATCGTCGGAAGACCTCTCTGCGGAACGATGACGTCGAGCAGACGTCGGTGATCTCCCCGGAGGAGCTCGCCGAATACTTCTCCCGCTTCGCCGGCGAGGGCGGTCCGGATACCATCGGCACCGGAGACGACGCGGGACCGCGATCACAGGGAGGAGACAGCCAGTGATGAAGGCACGTCATCGGATTGCCGCGGCGGCCGCCGTCCTCCTTTCCTGCGCCATGACGGTCGGATTGGCTGGATGCAACGGACAGCCGCCGGTGCTCGCGGCCGAATCCTCGTCCACCCAGACACCGGATCTGACCGTCGTGCAGGAGAAGGCCATCAGGCATCGCATACTTGACGGAATAGACAAGGCCAACAAGGCGAAAAGCGCCGACGGGCTTGACGAATACATGAGCGGCCCCGCTCTGGCCATACGTTCCAGCGAGATCGCCATCGCGAAATCCACGGGATCCCTGGATGCGAAGACCGCCATTCCCAGCGGCGCCGTGCAGACGGTGATCCCCACGGATTCCGGATGGCCGCGGTCCGTGTTCACCATCACGACGACGACGAGCGACCAGCAGTCCAAGAGGCTGCTTGTGCTGCGGCAGGACGCAGCCCGTGACAACTACAGGCTGTGGGCCGTGGCACGGCTGTTCCAGGGGGCGCAGCTTCCGAAGTTCGAGATCGCCTCCCTGGGGTCGTCCATGGGAACCGCCGATGATTCCGGTCTTGTGGCCACCCCCGCCCAGGCCGTCGCCCGCTATGCGGACGTGTTGGAGAAGGGAAGCTCCAGCAGCTACGCCACGCAGTTCTCCGACGACTACTTCCGGCAGGACCTCGCCACGCTGTCCGCGACCGTCCAGGAGGGCATGGAACGCAACGAGGGGACGCAGAGCCAGACCTTCACGCCGGCCACGGGTCAGATCGCCGTCATGAGATCCACCGATGGGGGCGACCTTGTCGTGGCGCGCATCGATTCGACCTGGATCCGCAAGGCGGGCAGCGGCCGCCAGTCCCTTCCGGCCTCCGACGCCGAGAAGGTCCTGTTCGGCAAGGGGAAGGCCACCAGCACGATGGCGGTGAGCTACGTCAACGTCATCGCTCTGTACATCCCCCACGCCGGAACGGGGGAGAAGATCACCGCCGTGGGCGCCGAAAGGCAGCCCGTCAAGGTCGAGGCCAGATGACCGCAGTCGTCATCCGGATCGCGCGGAGATTCGCGCCGTCTGGACGACGTCTTCCGCGTGGGGCCGTCGCTTCCTCCCTGCGCTTCGTCGGCGCGAAACCCCGTCATGGGGGCGGTCCGACTGGTAGCGTGAATGAGGATGCGGGATTCGCACCCGAGGAGGGGTGCATCCATGCGGAGCAGGACGCGAGGACGCAAGGGAAAGAGGCATGATGGCTGACAAGCAGCAGTTCGCACCCGGGGTGTCGCTGGCGGGCGCCGTCGATTTGGAGTCGCTCAAGCACAAGGTCGAGGCGGCTCCGGGATCCGCGGGAGGAGCCCCCGCGACGGGCGGATACGTCATCGACACGACCCAGTCCGGGTTTGAGGCCATGGTGAAGACCTCCGCGACGTTCCCCATCCTTCTTCTGCTGTGGGTTCCCACGGACGACCGCCTGTTCCCCATGGCCCGCGAACTGGGGGACGCAGTCAACGCCCAGGAGGGGAGGATCCAGCTCTCCCGCATCGACATCGCCGCCAATCCGACGATTGCCCAGGCCTTCCAGATTCAGGGCGCGCCGGCTCTTTTCGCTCTGATCGGCGGGCGTCCGATGCCGATCCTGCAGGGTCTTCCGGGCGCCGATGAACTCGACCAGATTCGCGACCAGGTCATTCCCAGACTCATTGAGGTTGCTCATCGCGCAGGGGTGACGGGAACAGCCCCCTATGCAGGGACGAAGCCCCAGGAGGACGGAGCCGTTGCGGACGATGCGCATGAGGATGCCGTTCCGCCCGAACACGAGGAGGCGCATCGTCTGGCGCAGGCGGGGGACTGGTCGGGAGCGGCCGTTGCCTACCAGCGGGTTCTTGAGGAGAACCCCTCCGATTCTCTGGCGGCGCGCGAACGCGCCAAGGCCCTGCTGCTGGCGCGGTCGGGGTCGGCGGATGTGCGCGCCGTGCGTCGCGCGGCCGCCGATCGTCCGGATGACGTCGATGCCCAGCTTGCGGTGGCCGATGTCGACATGATCGGCGGCCAGATCGACGATGCCTTCGGCAGGCTGCTTGATTTCCTCGCCGGTCACAAATCGGCGATGTCCGCGGTGCGCACCCGTCTGCTCGAGTATTTCGCCATCCCCGAACCCGGCGATCCGCGTCTGGGACGTGCCCGTCGACGTCTTGCCGCGCTGATGTACTGAGCCCGTCCGACGCACCGAGCCTTCCCCCCCGGGCTCGGTCTCACCGGGCCATGCCGTGCAGGGCCTCTCCCTCGGCGCTGCCGCGGCAGGGCCCCCGGCCTCGTCCGGTATCCGTACGGCCCGATTCGGATCCGGGGAACGTGGACGGGGTCGCCGTCTATCCGCGTCTGTTGCGTCCGAACACCTGCTCGAAACGCGGCCCATGCTCCTTCAGCTCGTCCATGAAGTCGTCCCTCCATATCCCGAAGGGACGGGCGGCGAGCCCGTCGTTGGAGAACCGCGGCTGGTCGGTGATCTCCGTGACGCAGAACCCGGGGATCACGAGATTGGTCACCGGTCCGCTGCGCTCCGCTTCGGCGACGACCAGAGGCGCATTGGCGCCGCCGAACACGTCGATGCTCCATCCGTCCTCGCCAAGCCATGCCGAATAGCGGTTCTTGACGATGGGGGAGCCTCCACGCAGGATGAGATCCACGCCGATGTGGGCGTCGATCTCCCTTTCCGCCTCGTAGCGCGTCCCTCCGACAGCCGGCCCCTTGACGGTGACGAAGGCTTCGGCGGCCTCGTCGCGATGGCGCCTGAGCACGTCGAGTGCATCGGTGCCCTCCGTCATGGGTTCGCGGACTGCGTGCATCTGGACGCGCACGCGCAGCGCGTAGTTGTCCTCGTGTACGTAGTAGCTCTGGATGATCAGCGTCGGGGCGTCGCCGTCGTCAAGCTCCGCGGGCATATGCGTGCAGAAGAACCGCCGTTCGAATTCGAAGTCGCCCATGGTCTGTCCCATGACGCCAGTCTATTCCGTCATGTGGCGTGTTCCGTCGCCGTGGCCGCCGCCGGGGCGACGCGGGCCGCAGAGCGCTGTCGGCCGGACGTGTACAGTGGTGCAATGCATTCGGGTTTGTAGCTCAGTGGATAGAGCGTCTGTCTCCGGAACAGAAGGTCGTGGGTTCGAATCCCATCAAGCCCACGAATCGGGTGGCGTCGGGGCGTCGGGCGGACGTCGTCCCCCGGCGGCGTCCCGATGAACCGGATGTCCGGATGAAAGGGGATCGCAATGGGAGATTCGATGCGCGAGGTCGCCACGGCCTATGCCCCGGCCGCTCTGGGAGCCTACAGCCAGGCCGTCAAGGCGAACGGGTTCGTCTTCGTGTCCGGGCAGCTGGGCATCGACCCGAAGACCGGCGAACTCGCCGGTCCGACCGCGGGCGAGCAGGCGGCGCAGGCCCTGCGGAACGTCAAATGCATCCTCGACGCGGCCGGAAGCGGCATCGAGAAGGTCGTCCGCGCCACCATCTACATGAAGAACGTCGAGGACTTCCACGAGATCGACGCTCGCTATGCCGGGGTGTTCCTCGGATCCGTCAAGCCGGCGCGTGTGGCCTTCGGAGGCAACGACATCCCCAAGGGCGCCCTCGTCGAAATCGACGCCATAGCCGTGGAGTGACCGGGCGGCCGTCTCAAACGGCTTCCACCCGTGCGCGCGGATGTCTCCGACGTCCGTTCCGATCTGCCCCGACGCCCTTCGCGCCGGGGCAGAAGCCGTTTCCGGCGATCTGCCGGAGGAGGCCGGCGCGTGTCTCTCCGAACGCTAGACTGGGGGGAATGAGTCCTGAAGCGCTGAGCGAACAGCTGACACGTATCATCCGGGTTCTTGCGGAATCCTCGAAGGCCGGGTCCCTGACCCCCCAGGACGTCCCCGAACCCTCGAAGCTGGCGGTGATGCGCCCGCGCGACCGTCGGCACGGCGACTGGGCCTCGAACGCCGCCATGCAGCTCGCCCGGAAGGCGGGCATGAGGCCACGGGACTTGGCGCAGGCCATCGCCGATGCCTTGGCCGACGTGCCGGGCGTCGCCTCCGTGGAGGTTGCCGGGCCCGGCTTCATCAACATCACCCTCGATTCCGCGTCCGCGGCCTCGGTCGTCGACCAGGCGCTCGAAGCCGGTCCATCCTTCGGGCGTAACGACCATCTTGCCGGCCGTACGCTCAACCTCGAGTTCGTCTCCGCGAACCCAACCGGCCCCATCCACATCGGCGGCACGCGCTGGGCCGCCGTCGGCGACTCCATGGCCCGCCTGCTCGAGGCCAATGGCGCCACCGTCGTGCGCGAGTACTATTTCAACGACCACGGCGAGCAGATCAACCGCTTCGCCAAATCCCTCGTCGCGGCGGCTCATGGCGAGCCCACGCCGGCGGATGGCTACAAGGGCGCCTACATCGACGAGATCGCCACGAAGGTCATCGAGCAGGCGAAGGCCGACGGAGTCGACATCCTCGCCCTGCCGCGCGTCGACGGCGGCCGGGACGCTGACGGCAATCCGCTGGGCGAGGGGGATTCCGAGCAGCGCGAGGAGTTCCGTCGTCGCGCCGTCCCCATGATGTTCGCCGAGATTCGGCAGTCGATGACGGACTTCCGCGTCCACTTCGACGTGTGGTTCCATGAGAACAGCCTGTACGAGGATGGCGAGGTGGAGCGTGCCATCGAGGCGCTGCGAGCCAAGGGCGACATCTTCGAGAAGGACGGCGCCACCTGGTTCGCCTCCACGCGGCACGGCGACGACAAGGACCGCGTCATCATCAAGTCCGACGGGCACTACGCCTACTTCGCCGCCGACATCGCCTACTACTACAACAAGCGCCACCGCGCGACGAACCCCGCCGACGTGGCCATCTACATGCTCGGTGCCGATCATCACGGGTACATCGGGCGCATGATGGCCATGTGCGCCGCCTTCGGTGACGTTCCGGGCGAGAACATGCAGATCCTCATCGGCCAGCTCGTCAACGTCATGAAGGACGGCAAGGCCGTGCGCATGTCCAAGCGTGCGGGGAACGTCGTGACCATCGACGACCTCGTCGAGGCCGTCGGCGTGGATGCGGCGCGCTACTCGCTGGCCCGCACCGACTACAACACCAGCGTCGACATCGACCTCGACCTGTTGGCATCGCATACCAACGACAACCCCGTCTACTACGTCCAGTACGCGCATGCCCGTGCCTGCAACGTGGCGCGCAACGCCGAACAGGCCGGAATCGGGCATGACGGGGCGGACCTTGGCCTGCTTGACACGCCCGCCGACGACGATGTCATCGCCGCGCTCGCCCAGTGGCCCTCGACGCTCGAACAGGCCGGCGACCTGCGTGCGCCGCATCGCATCGCGCATTATCTCGAGGACCTCGCGGGCGCCTATCACCGGTGGTACAACAGCGAACGCGTCGTGCCCATGGAGCCCACCGACGCCGAGCTCCGCCTGCCGGACGGGGAAAGGGACGCCCTGCGCGTGGCGAAGAATCCCGAACCCGCCCGGGCGGCCGCGCGGCTGCGTCTCAACGCCGCCGTGCGCATCGTCCTCGAATCCGGTCTCGATCTGCTGGGCGTCACCGCCCCGGAAAGGATGTGAGATGCCGCTGTCCGCGATCTGGCCGTCCGGCGCCGCCGTCGACGCCTCCGGCGCCCTGACCATCCATGGCAGGACGGCGCAGTCCCTTCTCGACGAATTCGGTTCGCCCCTGTACGTCATGGACCTCGACGAGGTGCGCGCCCGCACCCGGCGCTTCGTGGCCGCCGCCGCCGATGGCTTCCCCACCTCGACCACGCGGGTGAGCTTCGCCGCCAAGGCCTTCCTGAGCAGAGAGATGGTGCGGATCGTCCTCGGCGCCGGAATGCTCATCGACACCTGCACCCTGGGCGAGATGCGCATCGCCCTGTCCGCGGGGGCGCCCGGCCGCAGGCTTGTGCTCCACGGAAACAACAAGTCCGACGAGGAGATCGAGCTCGCCGTCCGAGAGGGCTTCGCCCGCATCGTCGTCGACGAGCCGGACGAGCCGGAGCGCATCGCGACGATCGCCCGACGGCTCGGCATGCGCGCCCGGGTGATGCTGCGCGTGACCTCCGGCATCCACGCCGGCGGGCACGAGTATGTCTCCACCGCACATGAGGACCAGAAGTTCGGCGTCCCCCTGCTGCCGTCGACCGTGGACGCCGGCGTGCTGTCGGTGCTCGACGATCTGTCCGGGGTGACGCCGGCGGGAAGCAACGCCCGCGTCGAGCCCGCGGAGGGCGCTGCTGATTCCGTCGATTCGGATGCGTCGAAGAACCCCCGGAAGCGCGAGCTGCGCTATGACGTGAGATACCCCTATGACCTGTCGAACGTGGAGGTGGCGGAGTCGGACCGCCGTCTCGCCCAGGCCATGGAGGCGGTGGCGGACGGCCCCGCGCTCGCCGTGCTCAAGGAGATCGTGCGCCACCCCGATGAGCTGGAGCTCGTCGGCATTCACTCGCACATCGGCTCGCAGATCCATGACGCCACGGCCTTCATCGAGGCGGCCCGGCGCATGATGCTGCTGCGTCGCACCTTCTATGCCACGGACGCCGTCATGCTGCCCGAGGTGGATCTGGGCGGCGGATATTCGGTGGCCTACACCGACGACGAGGACGCCATGGACGTCGAGGCCGAGATCGCACGCCTGGGGTCGGACGTCAGGGACGTGAACGAGGCCCTGGGCATGCCCCAGCCCGTCATATCCTTCGAACCGGGTCGATGGATCGTCGCGCCGGCGGGCATCACCCTGTACCGCGTGGGCGTCGTCAAGCGCGTCGCTCTCCCGGCGGGGACCACGGACCGCGACGGATCGCCGCTGACGGCGAGGACGTACGTCTCCGTGGACGGCGGCATGAGCGACAACATCCGTCCGGCCCTGTACGGGGCCGACTATACGGCCCGTCTGGCGAACAGGGCGGGGTCGGCGGAGACGATGGTCAGCCGCGTGGTGGGCATGCATTGCGAATCGGGCGACATCGTCGTGAGGCGCTGCCCGCTTCCCGCCGATCTGCGTCGCGGGGACATGCTCGCCGTTCCCGTCACCGGCGCCTACGGGCGCACGATGGCCAGCAACTACAACCAGGCGCCGATTCCCGCGGTCGTGGGCGTCGACTCCCGGGGCGCGCATGTCATGATCCGTCGGCAGACGATCGACGACCTGCTCGCCCTGGACATGGGCTGAGGGGGACGGGACCGACGGACCCGTCGTCGCATCCGGATGTCGTCCCGGAGGACGTGTCGGATTGGCTCCGTAAGATGGGCCGAGGTCGACGGCATTGTCCGGGAGGGCGCCGTCGTGGTGTGCGCATCCCGTCGTGGCATGCCGTCGCGGGCATGGCCGCAGGAAGCGGGAGCCGCATGAAGACCGCGTAGGAACCGTCAGTAGGAACCGCCGAAAGGCGGTCGAATCCCGAGGAGGGAATCCGTGGCACAGAAGACCCCATCACCGATCCGCATCGGACTGCTCGGAGCCGGAACCGTCGGTTCGCAGACGGCGCGTCTCATCGTCGAGCAGCGCGAGGATCTGGCCAGACGCATCGGCCGCGACATCGAGCTCGTGGGCGTCGCCTGCCTCGATCCCGACGAGGTCGACTTCCCGTGGATCGACAGAAGCCTGCTGACCACGGACACGGCGGGGCTGTGCACGCGTGCGGACATCGTCGTCGAACTCATCGGCGGCATCGAGCCGGCGCGGACCTTCATCCTCAGGGCCATCGAATCCGGTGCTTCCGTGGTCACGGCGAACAAGGCACTGCTCGCCAAGCACGGACCCGAGATCTACCGGGCCGCCGAGAAGCGTGGAGTCGACATCTACTTCGAAGCCGCGGTCGGCGGGGCCATCCCGATCGTCAGGCCCCTGCGCGAGTCGCTGGTGGGCGATTCCGTGACCTCCATGCTCGGCATCGTCAACGGCACGACCAACTACATCCTCGACGAGATGACGACGAAGGGCCTCGATTTCGGCGTCGCTCTGAAGGACGCCCAGGACAAGGGCTACGCCGAGGCCGATCCGACCGGGGACATCGAGGGCCTCGACGCGGCGAACAAGGCCGCGATCATGGCCACCCTCGGCTTCCATACGCCCGTGTCCATCGACGACGTGACGGTGGAGGGCATCACCGCGGTCACGGCCGACGACATCGCCGCGGCGACGGCGGAACACAAGGTCATCAAGCTGCTCGCCGTCGTGGAGAACGGCGAGGACGGCGTCTCCGCGCGCGTCTACCCGGCTCTCATCGGCGAGGACCATCCCCTCGCCTCCGTCCACGGCAGCTTCAACGCCGTATTCGTGCACGCCGAGGCCGCCGACGACCTTATGTTCTACGGGCGCGGCGCCGGCGGCGCCCCCACTGCGTCGGCCGTGGTCGGCGACGTCGTCACCGAGGCCCGGCATATCGCCCAGGGCTGCACCGGACCGGCCATCTCCCTGTACCGCACGCTGCCGATGGCACCGCTGGAGGCTTCGAAGGCGGTGTTCGCCGTGCGCTTCCTCATCCATGACAAGCCCGGTGTGCTGGCCGCCATCGCCAGGACCTTCGCCGACGCCGGGATCTCCATCAACGGGGTCAACCAGGACCTCAAGCCCACGCTGCACGACCCGGGCTACTCCGGCGAGATCCAGCAGCTGCGTCTGGTGACCCACCGCTGCGACGAGGTGACCCTGCGCGAGGCCGTGAAGGCCGTCTGCGAGCTCGACAGCGTCACCGGGACGCCGTCCGTCCTGCGTGTGATCGGCTGACGGGGACGCATATGATGACCATGACGCCGGTGTGTCGGCGGGTGCATGTCCGGGTCCCGGCGACCAGCGCCAATCTGGGGTCGGGCTTCGACACGGTGGGGCTTGCCCTCGACTACCACGACGACCTCGACTTCACGCTGTCCGACGACCCGTCCGATTCCTCCGTGAGGGTCATCATCCACGGCGAGGGGGAGGATTCGCTGCCTCGCGACGAGACCCATCTGGTGGTGTCTGCCTTCCGGCAGGCCTGCCGCACCTTCGGTCTGGGGCATCCGGGGCTTGTTCTCGAGGCATGGAACCGCATCCCGCAGGCCAGAGGCATGGGCTCCTCCGCCGAGGCCATCGTCGCCGGAATCGCCGCTGCGGCGGCCCTGCTTCATCAGGGGGAGATTCCCCGCCAGACCGTCTTCGACATGGCCGCCGTCGTCGAGGGCCATCCCGACAACGTGGCCCCTGCGGTCTTCGGCGGGCTCACCGTCTCCTGGGACATGGCCGTCGACGAGGGGGTCGGCTCCGTCCCGATCGCCGGAGGGGAGCCCCTGCAGCCGGGGTTCCACACGATCACCTATCCGGTGGCGGACGACGTGCTGGCCTCCGTCTTCATCCCCGACTACGAGCTGTCCACGCAGAAGGCCCGGCAGGCCCTTCCCGAGCGTCTGCCCTACCGAGACGCCGTCTACGACGTCTCCCGCGTGGGGCTGATGCCCGGGGCGCTGGATCCCCGGAACGTCTCCGGCGGATCGACGGTCGATCCGAACGCCTTGCTGTTCGCCGCGACCCAGGACCGCATGCACCAACCCTATCGTCGCGGACTGATGAAGCCCTCATGGAACCTCATCGAGGACCTGCGGGAGCGCGGCTTCGCGGCGGCGGTCTCGGGCGCGGGTCCCTGCGTGCTCGTGCTGCATCACGGTGACGCCCGCGCGGACGTCGAGGCCGTGGCCGGGGAGAAACTGTCCTCGGGGCACTGGCGGGTGCTTCATCTTCCCGTCTCCTCGCATGGCGTGGAGGTCGAGCGGCGATGACCGGGTCCGTCCCCGGCGGCCGTCAGATCCCGCTCGTTCTGGCGTCCCAGTCCCCGTCCCGCCGGGCCGTTCTGGTCTCTGCCGGGATCCTTCCCATCATCCGGGTCTCGCATGTCGACGAGGACGCCGTGCTGCGCGAGGAGGCGGGGCGTCGCAACACGGACGTCGGCTCTCTGGATGTGGAGACGCGCGTCGCCGTGCTGGCCAGGGCCAAGGCCCGGACCGTCACGGACGAATACCGGGCGATCCGGGGAACCGCCGAGCGGGCGCACGGTGAGCGGATTACGGCGTTCCCCCTGCGGGCCGCCGGCGTGGGGACGGAGCATGGACCGGATCCCGCGTCATCGGGACCGAATCCCGGCGCGACAGGTGCCGCCCCGACGATGGACACACGCGACTTCTCCGGGGTGGATGTCCCGATTCGTCGTGATTCGCTGACCCCGGCGCTCACCGTCATGGACGACCCTGGACCCGGTCCCCTCGTCCTTGGCTGCGATTCCCTGTTCCTCTTCCACGGCCGATGCCAGGGCAAGCCGCACGACCCCGCCGTGGCGCGGCGCCGCCTTCTGGACATGCGCGGGGATTCGGGCGAGCTGTGGACCGGACACGTGCTCGTCGATCTGGCCGCGGGCCGGGTGGCGTCGGGAACCAGTCACGCCCGGGTGCGCTTCGGCGACTTCGACGAGAGGGACGTCGACGCCTATGTGGCCACCGGGGAGCCGCTTGAGGTGGCCGGTTCGTTCACCCTCGAGGGCTTCGGGGGAGCTTTCATCGACGGCGTGGACGGCGACCCGCATGGCGTGCTGGGACTCAGCCTGCCGCTGCTCCGACGGCTGGCCGGCGACCTGGGGGTGCGCTGGTCGGAGCTGTGGAACCTGGCCGGCGCCGACTCCGGCGCCGGCATCGGCAGAACGCCGGTGCTTGCCGCGCCCGCATCCTCCTCCACCCCCAAGGGCAACATCCACCAGCCGGGGGACGGATGGGTGGACTGTGCCTGCGGACGCCGTCATTGGGGCCTCAATGGCGCGGCCGGGGTGCTGCTGGCCCGTCGCGATCCGTCCAGCGGCCGCGTGACGCATGTGGTCATGCAGCATCGGGCGCTGTGGAGCGCCGAGGGCGGCACCTGGGGAGTCCCCGGAGGGGCCATCGCCGACGGGGAGAGTCCGATTCAGGGGGCCCTGCGCGAAAGCCTCGAGGAGGCCTCCATACACCCGCAGGACGTCGACGTCGTCGGCTCCTGGCGCGAGGAGCATGGACCGTGGGCGTACACGACCGTTTTCGCCTTCGAACGTGACGGGCGACGCGTCGACCCCCATGCGGGTGACGACGAAAGCATGGAGATCGACTGGGTGCCGGTGGACGAGGTGGCGTCCCTGAGGCTGCTCACCGCGCTGCGTGTGGACTGGCCCCGCTTTCGTCGGCGGCTGGACGCCCTTGCGCCGGCCTCGCGTGGCGGGGAGGCCTAGCCGGCAGGAACCTAGCCGGCAGGAACGGGACCGGCTCTTTTCGCGCTCGCACTGATGCGAATCCGACGACGGATGCCCCGTCGACGACGACGCTAGGACAGAACGGCGGAGACGAGGGCGATCATCAGCGGGCTCGTCACGGTGGACAGCAGGATTCCGTCGCGGGCGAAGGTCATGCCGACGTTGTAGCGGGCGGCGTAGTTGTAGACGTTCTGGCCCGTGGGAAGCGCGGCCAGGACCACGCAGGCGTACAGGGTCGTGCCGCGGAATCCCATGAGGAAGTAGGCGAGAAGGAACGCGATCACCGGCATGACGACGTTCTTGAGCACGGCCACGGTGATGGTGGCGGGTCTGTCGCCGCGGTCGCGCATGGGCTGCGTTCCGTGAAGGGACATGCCGAAGGCCATGAGGATCATGGGCACCGCCGAGTCCCCGATCATGTCGATCGGGTCGTACAGGTACTTGGGGATGACGAACCAGCCGGTCTTCGCGCTGATGGCCGAGACGAGGATGCCCCCCAGCGAGCCGATGAGCAGCGGCTGGTGCAGCGGCTGGGTGAGGATCTCCTTCGCCGAGGCCTTCCCCTTGGTGGTCACGTCAAGCACCGTCAGGCCGATGGGGGTGAACACCGCCTGCTGCATGACGAGGATCGGGGCCACCAGCGCCGGGTTGCCGAGGATGTAGGTGGCGATGGGCAGGCCGATGTTGTTCGAGTTGAGATACAGGGAGTTGAGGGCTCCGATGGTGGCGTCCGCCGGTCCCATGTGGAAGAAGAGGCGGTTGAGGACGAGGAACACGACTCCCACGAGCAGCGCCGAGAGGAAGGCCACGACGATGGAGGAGTGGAAGATGTCGAAGATCGGCTCCTTCGACAGGATGGCGAACATGAGACAGGGGCTCGAGACGAAGAAGCTGAAGCGGTTGAGCACCATCTGGGCGCTCGGGCCGCCGATGCGCATGCGCGCGGCGACGTATCCGACCAGGATGACGATGCCGATGACGCAGAAGCCCTCCATCGCGCTGAGCAGACCTGGCATATGACCCCCGTCCTTTCCCCGCACATTGTTCATGGGGGCAGGGACGGCGGGCCATCCGGCGTCCATCGACGGGTGCTGGCACACTGGCAGGCATGGGCAACGAACTCGAGGACCTGTTCTCGCGTCTTATGGGCATCCGATCCGTCAGCGGCGAGGAGACGGCCATCGCCGACGAGGTCGAGCGCCTGCTCCGGGGTTCCGGACGTCTGCTCGTGCGCCGGGACGGCGATACCGTCGTCGCCTCCACCGACCTCGGACGGGGCACGCGCGTGGCGCTCGCAGGCCATCTGGACACGGTCCCCGTCATCGGCAACTTCCCGCCGCGCTGGCTGGAGCCGGGCGACCCCGACATCCGCCCCGACGTCGCCGAGGCGCATCCCGGACAGCGGGTCATGTGGGGCCGTGGCTCGTCCGACATGAAGGCCTCCGACGCCGTGCTGCTCCATCTCGCCCTCACCCTCGACGACCCCAGGTACGACCTGACCTTCGTGTTCTACGACCATGAGGAGGTCGCCGCCGAGCTCAACGGCCTGCGGCGCGTGTCCGAGCGTCATCCCGACTGGTTGAAGGCCGACTTCGCGGTCATCGGCGAACCCACCTCGTGCGGGATCGAAGGCGGGTGCAACGGCTCCCTGCGATTCGACGTCGTCACCCACGGGGTGGCGGCCCATTCCGCGCGTGCCTGGATGGGTCGCAACGCCATCCACGAGGCGGCCGCCGTCCTCGACCGTCTGGCCGCCTACGAGCCGGCGGACGTCGAGGTGGACGGGCTCGTGTACCGCGAGGGTCTCAACGCCACCCTGATCTCCGGGGGACGAGGGACCAACGTCATCCCCGACGAATGCCGGGTCCACGTGAACTACCGCTTCGCCCCCGACAAGGACATCGAGGCCGCCAAGGCCCTCATGATGGGCGAGGGGACCGGTGCTGAGCTCTCAGGCGGCGAGCGTACCGCGCTCGGAGGGGTGTTCGCCGGTTTCGGCATCGAGATGAAGGACGAATCGCCGTCCGCCCGACCTGGAATGGACGCGCCGCTGGCGCGCTCGCTGGCCGCCCTCGTCGAGGAGCGCACCGGCAGGCGTCCCGTGGCCAAGCTCGGCTGGACGGACGTGGCCCGTTTCTCGCGGCTCGGCGTCCCGGCGGTGAATCTCGGAGCAGGCAGTCCGCTTCTCGCGCACAAACGGGATGAACAGGTGGCCGTCGGCGAGCTTGGCGAGCTCGAGTCGCTGCTGCGTCGGTGGCTGTCCCTCTGAGTCCTCCCGCCCGGCGTCGCGCCCACATGGGTCGCGCCTGTGTCCGTCCTCCCTCCGCACACTGACGCCCGCGTCCTGACCGCCGCGCCGGCGTCGGGTCTGCGCCGCCGTCCCTCGGTTCCTCGGCGTTAACCCGGGCGTCGCCGGATGTGCCATACTGGTATGGACGGCACTGCATGCCGTCAGGCATTCGATGATGTCGATCCCCTCGCGTCCAGCGAGCGTCGGTGTCCGTCATCGTGCAGCTGAGGACTTTTCAGGTCGCCACGCAGGGGCGCGGAACGCGCGGTCACGGTGAGAGCGTGACGTGACAGCCGGCGTGGCCAGGAGAGCGGAGCGGATGCAGCGCCCCGCAAGGAGCATCGTGCCCACAGAGAACACCGGCGACGTCGACGAGTCGACGTCCGCCATCACGTCATCGTCATCGTCATCACCGTCATCGTCACGGACAACGGAGACAC
This sequence comes from uncultured Bifidobacterium sp., assembly GCA_937876495.1. Lineage (GTDB taxonomy): Bacteria > Actinomycetota > Actinomycetes > Actinomycetales > Bifidobacteriaceae > Bifidobacterium. The sequence goes on along the minus strand of CALEGL010000337.1, from coordinate 2,058 downwards.
CCGAGTCGGCGGAACCGTCCGGGGCCGGCCGTGCCGACGAGACCGCTTCGTCGGCGGCCCCGACCCCTCGTCGTCGTAGAGGCGGGCGCCGCGTCGTGCGCATCGCCGGTGCGGCGAACGCCGATGTGGCGCTGAAGGTCGAGGAACGCAGCACGCCTGTCTTCGAGGAGCCCGTGACATCGCCAGCCTCGCCATCCGTCCAAGGCGGCGACGATGGCGCCGCCTCGGCGGAATCCGGAACGTCGCAGCGTCGTCGCTCGCATCGCCCTATGACCTCGCTGCTGTTCCGCGAACCCGTGCTTCCCGTCTCCTCGTCCTCGGTTTCCGACGATGGCGGGGATGAGAGGGGATCTCACGATTCCGAGGAGGACTCCTCGGACGAGACGATCCGATCCGTGCGCTCCCGCCGGTCGTCCAGGACCCGTCGCGGACGGTCGTACGCAAGGCTCGATGAGGATGTGGAGACCCAGGAGGATTCCGCTGAACGGGAACCGGACCTCTCCGGAGACGCCCCGGAGACGGACGAGGAATCCGGCGAGTCCGGGGATGAGAGGGGCGCCCGCCGCCGTCCACGCCGTTCGCGTCGCCTCAACGCGCAGGAGCGTCGTGCGGCCGCCGAGGTGGAAAGCATCGAGGAGGACCTCGAATACGACGACATCAGCTATCGTCCCATCGATGTGACGGACAAGGACGCCGAGGATGGTTCCGGCGACGGCGAAGGGGATGACTCATCGTCGACGCAGGACGAGGAGGAGACGGGGACGCGCACGCGTCGCCGGCGTCGTTCGCGTCGGTCGAGGACCTCGGCGGCGTCGGAGGAGACGGCCGTCGGAGACGGGGACGGCGAGGACGCGTCCGAGCGGCGACAGGAAGAGTCGTCGGACGAGGAGACGACGACGGTCACCCGCCGCCGTCGCAGGCGGCGCGGTTCGCATGACGCCGAGTCGTCGGGACGCACAGACGAGCAGGGGACGCCGCGTCGGTCCCGCAAGCAGCAGTACATCGACGAGATCACGGACGTCGAGGGCTCCACAAGGCTCGAGGCCAAGAGGCAACGTCGTCGTGACAACCGCCGCGAGCGCAGCCGCCAGAGCCAGCTCATCGAGGAGGACTTCCTCGCCCGTCGCGAGAACGTCGAGCGGCTTATGGTCGTGCGGGAGAAGGGGCGCCATACCCAGATCTCCGTCATCGAGGACAACGTGCTCGTCGAGCACTACGTCTCGGACATCCAGGACGTCTCCACCGTGGGCAACATCTATCTGGGCCGCGTCCAGAACGTGCTTCCCAGTATGGAGGCCGCTTTCGTCGACATCGGGCAGCCCCGCAACGGCGTCCTGTACGCAGGTGAGGTCAACTGGGACGCCACGAGACTCGAGGGGCAGCCCCGCCGCATCGAGCTGGCCTTCAAGTCCGGCGACCCGGTGCTCGTGCAGGTCACCAAGGACCCCATCGGCCACAAGGGCGCGCGTCTGACCTCCCAGGTCACCCTGGCCGGCCGGTTCCTCGTGCTCGTGCCATCCGGGGGCATGACCGGCGTGAGCCGCAAGCTTCCGGACCGCGAGCGCACCAGGCTCAAGGGGATCGTTTCGAAGATCGCCCCGAAGAACGTCGGCGTCATCATCCGCACCGCCGCCGAGGGGGCCTCCGAGGACGCCATCGCCAAGGACTTCGAGATGCTCAGCCGGCAGTGGGAGTCCATCACCGCCAAGCGCGACGAGTTCCTCCACGGCAAGCGTCCCAAGCTGCTGCAGGGCGAACCCGACGTCGCCATCCGTGTGGTGCGGGACATCTTCAACGACGACTTTTCGAAGATGATCGTCGAGGGGGAGGGCGTCTACGGGCGCATCGAGTCCTATCTCGGCTCCATGGCGCCGGACCTCAGGGACCGCGTCGAGCTGTGGGACCCGGAGGAGCACGGCGGCAAGGACGTCTTCGACCGCTGGCAGATCGACAGCCAGCTGCGCAAGGGCATGGAGCGTCAGGTGTACCTGCCCTCCGGCGGTTCGATCGTCATCGACCGCACCGAGGCCATGACGACCATCGACGTGAACACCGGCC
>CALEGL010000336.1 GCA_937876495.1 uncultured Bifidobacterium sp. | reverse complement strand
GGGGCGAACGAGATGACCATCCCGGCGAATCCCAGATACGTGCCGCGCAGATGCAGCGGAACCGACGTGAGGATGACGTGCATCATCAGCGGCGTGGAGACGCCCGTGGCCATCGCCTGCAGCAGACGGCCGGCCAGCAGCACCGGGAACGTTGACGGGGAGGCCGGAAGCGGCAGCGCGCACAGCAACAGGCCGACGAGACTCACGATGACCGACGAACGGAAGAGGATTCGCGCGTCGAAGCGTCGGAGCAGATACGCCGAGGCGCTCATCGCCAGCGTGACCATAAGCAGATAGCCGGAGGTGAGCGTCTGCACGGTGGACATCGGCAGCGCGAACTGGCGGGTCATGGTGGTGAACGTGACGTTCAGCGACGTCTCGGTGAGAATCCCGGTGAACGAGAGCAGGGCGGCCGCGACGATGGAGAGGCGGACGCGCGGGGGGACTCGGTCCCTGTCGATGTCGCCGGCTGGTTCGGATTCCCGCGGTTCCTGTGATGTCACCGTTTTACGCTATCACCGGTTCGCGCGCCGGACTGGGCCGCGATAACCGGATATATGAATTCGCGATGACTGGGGCATTGCGGATCGTAACGTCGCGAGCATAGCCTAAGAGGCGAAAAGGCCTGCGGGGGAAGGGGGGGTCCGGTGGGCGGTCGGTGGGATGGCCTTGAGAAAGCGGGGGGGGACGGGACATGGACGGACGTGTGCTGACGAGGGGGCGCGCGGTGGGCGGCGTTGCCCGGCGAATCGGGGCCGCGGTGGCCGTCAGGGCGACGCTGGCCCTTGCGGGATGCGGATCGGCGTCGTCGTCGCAGTCGACGTCCAGCGGGCCCATTAGCGAGCTCACCGTGGCAAGCGCCTCGGCCGTGAGCACGCTCAGCGTGAACCAGGAGGCCGGCAGCGCGAACTATCAGCTCGCCGCCCTTTACCAGGAGGGGCTCACCGGCGTCAATGACAAGGGAAAGGTCATTCCGGCGCTCGCCACCTCATGGACGACGAAGGACAAGAACAAGGTCTGGGTGTTCACCATCAGGAAGAACGTCAGGTTCCACGACGGCACCACGATGACGGTGGATGACATCGTCGACTCCATCAACGTTGCCCGGGACTCCAAGCAGTCCCCGGGACTGTCGGTGTACTGGCCGGACTACGTGAAAAGCGTCGAGAAGACGGGAGACGACCAGCTGACCATCACGCTGACGAGCTCCCAGCCCGACTTCGCCATGCAGGTGTCCAACACCGCGGGGCTTTTCGTCACGTCGGAGAGCTTCCGCAAGAAGGAGGGCAGCGACTACGGCTCCTCCAAGGGGCTCATCGTGGGGACCGGACCGTACAAGGTCACGGAGTTCGACCCATCCAGCCACGTGACCCTGACGAAGTTCTCCGACTACTGGGGAAAGAACACGGGACCGAAGAAGATCCGCATCGACTTCATCACCGAGGATTCCACCAGACAGCTCGCCTTCCGCAACGGCAAGACCGACGTGGCGTTCAACGTCCCCGTCACCCAGATCTCTCAGTGGGAGTCCGGCGGCGCGAAGGTGACCACCTATCCCGACAGGTCGTACTATGGCCTGACCTTCGACTCCTCCGTCAAACCCTTCAACGACATCCACGTGCGCAAGGCCGTCTCCTACGCCGTCGATAAGAAGGGCATCGTCAGCGGCATCCTCAAGGGCAACGGCGAGGTGGCAACGGGCATCGATTCGCCCGACCAGCTTGCGGGATGGACGGACAACAACCGCTCCAAGGCCGCGAAGAAGGTCGCCGACCTCCCGGCCCTCTCCTACAGCCTGGCCAAGGCGAAGAAGGAGCTCGCCGAATCGTCTTCGCCGGACGGCTTCACCGCCACACTGACGTACCCCACCGGCTATTCGGCCGTCGGACAGGCCTCCCTGGCACTGGCGCAGTCCCTCAAGAAGATCGGCGTCACGCTCAATGTCAAGGAGATTCCTCTCGAGCAGTGGCTCAACGAGATCGGCAACGGCAAGCAGGGCGTCGGCTGGATGATCTACAACCCGACCACGCCCCAGCCCAACGAGATCTCCTCATGGCTGCTCGCCGCGGGTGGGAAGGGCTCGAACCCGGCCAACTGGGAGGATTCGGCCGTCGCGGCCAAGACGGATTCCATCGGCTCGCTCACCGACGAGTCCGCGAAGCTGGACGCCGTTCTGGACACGACGAAGACGGCCCTCGAGCAGGACGTCTACTCGCCGGTGTACTGGGGCAGGTCGGCGGTGGCCACGCGTTCCGGAATCCGACTGACGGGCATCGGCACCTACTGGCTGGGGACCAACTGGGCCGAGGACTTCATTGAGGGATAGTCGGTCTCCGTCGGGGGTTGGCGCGTCCGGACGGACCGTCATCATTGAGGGCATGGGAAACAGGCGGTCCGCATGAGAGCAGTCACTGACCTCGCTCGGCGCATTGGCACCCTTGTGCTGTTGCTGTTCGTCCTGTCGATTCTCACCTTCAGCCTGCTTTACATGACCTCCGGTGACCCTGCGCGCACGCTCGCCGGCGCACGGAAGGTCAGTGCCAGTCAGCTTGCCGCCGTCCGCGCCCAGTACCATCTTGACCAGCCGCTGTGGAGGCAGTACGCCTACTGGCTGGGGGACGTCCTGCACGGGAATCTCGGCGTCTCCATCCGTACGAGTCTTCCCGTCACCGAGATGATTGGCCAGAGGGCGTGGATCACCCTGACGCTCGCCCTCATGGCACTCGTCATCGCGCTTCTTGTGGGAATCCCCCTGGGAATCGTCTCCGCCCGGCACCGTGGACGCTGGCAGGATGGGACCATCACCGCGCTCGCAGTGGCAGGTCTGGGGGCGCCGAGCTTCGCCGTAGGGCTGTTGCTGCTCTACGTGCTGTCCGTGGAGCTCGGATGGTTCCCCATCTACGGACTCGGTTCCGGCTCCTTCATCGATGCCGTCTGGCACCTCGTGCTTCCCGCGTTCACACTGTCCATCGGGCTGTTCGCCGTGGTCATCAAGATCTCGCGTGCGTCCCTGATCCGTCAGATCGATTCCGACTACACGTTGTTCGCCCTTTCGCGGGGGGTTCCGCGCCATACCATCGTTCTCGCCCAGCTGCGCAACGCCGCCCTTCCCATCGTCACCTCCTCGGGGCTGCTCATCGCGTCCCTGGTGTCCGGGACGGTGGTCGTCGAGGCCACCTTCTCCATCGGAGGTCTCGGAACGCTGCTGCAGGAGTCCGTCACCTTCAAGGACATCCCGGTCGTCCAGGCCATCACCCTGATCATGGCGACGATCATCTGCGTCTCCACGGCCATCGTCGATTTCCTGGCCGTTCTCATCGACCCCCGTCTGCGCACGCGCCACCGGCGTCGTTCCGGCGACGGACTCGCGCCGACCGCGCATGCGGCGGCGGAGGCTGGTGAGACCGCATGAGGCATATGCTTCCGACCCGTCGGCTCGCCCTGCGTCCAGTGGCCGTCGTTCTGTCCTTCCTCGTGCTGGCCGCCGTGGCCGTCCTTGCGCTTGTTCCCTCGCTCAGCAGCGCGGGGCTGAACCAGAACCTCCTGCTGTCCTCCGCCGCCCCCGGTACGCAGGGACATGCGTGGGGGACTGATGCCCTGGGGAGGGACGTGCTTCTGCTGACGCTGGCTGGAAGCCGCACGGCGCTTGCCGGACCGGTGATGATCTCCTGCGGTGCGATGGCCGTCGGGCTGGTCCTGGGGACTGCCGCGGCCTGGCTGGGGGGCTGGGTCGACTGGCTGATCTCCCGCGTGGTGGAGGTCATGCTGTCCCTGCCCACTCTGCTCATCGCCATCGTCGTGGCCGGCGTCATAGGCGGCGGATACTGGGCGAACGTCCTCGTGTTCGTCATCCTGTATTCGCCGTATGAGATTCGTCTCGTGCGCTCCGGCGTCCTCGCCCATCTGCACGACTCCTATCTGGATGCAGCACGGCTTCTCGAGCTCGGCCCGATGCGCATCGCTGGGCGACATCTGCTTCCGGTGATTCGTCCTCTGATTGGGGCCGAGGTCTTCCTCGAGATGGCGAACGCCCTCATCTCCCTGTCCTCTCTGTCCTTCCTCGGTCTGGGCGTCTCCCCGCAGGACGCCGACTGGGGACGTCAGCTCTCCGACGCGCGTGAGCTGCTCTTCAGCAATCCGATGGCCGCCGTCGCCCCCGGAGTGGCCATCATCCTCACCTCGGTGGCCTTCAACGTCGTCGGTGACTGGATCACCGAACGCGGCATGAAGGGGGAGATATGAGCGAAGCGGAGGATGCGGCGCTTCGGGTGCGCGGTCTGCGCGTGGCGATCGGCCCCCGGGAGATCATCCATGGCGTGGATCTCACGCTGCGTCCGGAGACCACCCTGGCGGTGGTCGGCGAATCCGGATCCGGCAAGTCGGTGACCGCGAAGGCGCTGTGCGGGCTCCTTCCCCGTGACTCGGCGATGTCGGGGGAGTATGAGCTTGACGGACGGGTGGTCGACCTTTCGGCGGGCGAAGCCGTCTGGAGGCCGATCCGCGGACGGGGGATCGTCTGGCTTCCCCAGGATCCGTTCTCCTCCCTCAACCCCCTGGCCACCTGTGGGCGGCAGATCTGCTCCGGCTCGGGCCTTCCGAAGAGGGACCGGGCCGACCAGGCCAGACGACTCCTCAGAGACGTGGGGCTGTCGCCGGACGTGTACTCCGCATATCCGCATGAGCTGTCCGGAGGGATGCGGCAGCGCGTGGCGATTGCCGCCGCCGTCGCTCCCGGGCCGCGCGTGCTTATCGCCGACGAACCGACGACCGCGCTGGACGCGCAGACCCAGGAGGGCGTGCTCCGGCTGCTGCGGGATCTGGGCGTCTCCCACCACATGTCCCTGATTTTCATCACCCGCGACCTGGCTCTGGCGGCGGAGCATGCCGCCGACATCGCCGTGTTCCATGACGGGCTCGTCGTGGAGGAGGCAAGCCGCGATGACGTCGTGCTGCATCCCCGGTCCGACTACACACGGCGGCTGCTGGGAGCCCGTGTGCATCGGGGCGTCGGTCATGCGGGCGTGGCCCAGGATGGCGGGCGTGTCATCGTCCGTGCGCGGCATCTTGTCAAGACCTATCCCGGTGCATCCGAGCCCGCGGTGCGCGACGTGTCGCTGGAAGTGCGACGCTGGGAGATCCTCGGCGTGGTCGGAGCGTCAGGCTCCGGCAAGTCGACCGTGGCTCGGTGCCTCGTCGGTCTGGAGAAGCCCGATTCCGGTGACGTCGCATACCTCGGGCCTGACGGCGGCGAGCTCCCCTGGTCGCGTGACCGCGCGCAGCTGGTGTTCCAGAACCCCTTCGGGTCGCTGAATCCCACCATGACCGTGGCCCAGTCGCTTCACGAGGCGCTTCATGTCTGCGGAAAGCCCGCGAATGACGCGGCCATGCGCAGGCTGCTCGCCGAGGTCGGGCTGGATGCGGCTGCCGAGGACCTGCTCGATCGCAAACCCGGAACGCTGTCCGGAGGGCAGTGCCAGCGCGTGGCGGTCGCCCGCGCACTGGCTCCCGAGCCCGATCTTCTCGTCGCCGACGAGGCCGTCACGGCGCTGGATGCCGCCATCCGCGTCCAGGTGCTCGACACCATGCTCCGGCTTCGTGACGACCTCGGCCTGGCGATACTGTTCATCTCCCATGACCTCGATGTCGTGCGCAGGATTGCGGACCGGATCATGGTCATGCGTGCCGGCGTGGTCGTGGAATCGGGAACGACCGCCGACGTGATGGACCGATCGACGAACGCCTACGTCAGGGCCCTGGTCGCCGCGATGCCGCACGACCCCCGCGCGGACCGCGGCGAATCGTCCGTCGGGCCTACGGGGTCGGAGGGCTAGCCATGGACGTGCGTTTTCTCGACGTCCCGCCGGAGCGGGTCGCCGATCCTCGGGTCATGTGGATGGTGGGGCCTGCGGGTCTTGAGGCGGTTCACCGGGCCGATGGACGGCTTCGGTGCGACGTCTACATCGCCTATGACGCCGACGACCCGCGTGGCCGCCATGCCTCGCTGGTCGGGCGGCATCGTGCCCACACCGCCCAGCAGACGTTGTGCGCCCTGGAAGGTGACCCGCTTCTCTGGACGGGTCTTGTCGACCATGCCGAGGCCAGGTCCCGTGAGGATTTCGCGCTGAAGGTGGCGAATGACCTCGGCGTCGAGGTCCCCGCTCGCTCCCTGGACGATGATCGGAGCCATGCCGAGAAGCGGCATCAGCGGCAGACCACCCTGTTCACCTGCGGCCCCGTGGCGCTTCTTGACGCTTTGCGGGCGTCGGGCCGGCCCGCGGCCAGGACACGCGACGAGGAGATTGCCATCTGGCGCGAGGCCACCCTCGGGGTCGCCTGCGACCCCTACGGACTTGCGGTGGCGGCGGCGAGGCGGGGCGTCGTGCCCCATATCCGCGTCTCGCGCACCGGTCCCGTCCTCGATCCCGAGGGACGGTGGGGGATTCTTGATGGGCGTCTCGCCCGTGATGTCCAGACGGCGTTCGAATGCGAAGCCCATCGACTCGGGTGCCCGGTGTCCGTGGGTGCCTTCGGCGCCGGTGACGTCGCCGACGTCGTGCGGCGTGGATACGTCGCGATGGTCCTCATCGACGAAAACGCCATGCACGGGACGGTGTGCCCGCACTGGGTCACGGTCGTGGGCTGCGACTTTTCGCGGAACACCCTGGTCATCGACGACCCGTGGTTCGACGAGGTCGCCGGGGAGACCGCCGTGGACGCCTATCGGCTTCCCATCAGGGTGGATGACGTCGACCTCATGATTCATTATGACCATCCTCGTTCGGCGCAGGCGCTGCTCGCCTTCCCCGTCGCGCGCTCGTAGACGGCCGGGGATCCGTGCGGCTATTCGCTCACGGAATATGCGCCGCCGTCCGGTGATTCATGCTTTTCCGTCGCGTCATCCCGTGCGCGTCATCCCACGACCGAATCAGGTTCCGTCATGGACGGTGGTCGAAGGGTGGGAACGCCGATGAAGGATGTTTTTCGAGATCGAGGCATGTTTCACCCATGCTCTCGATGCGTTTCATCGCGCAGATGGTTTCCCTGTTGAATCCTTTTAATCCCCAAGAGGAACACACTTAGATTGCATTCGGATGACAGGTGATGAACGGGATTCCATCCGGGGTATTGTGCAGTGTGGTGACGATGTTCGTCAGTCAATCTATGAGGTTTTTCTCGACCTAATCATCGATTGGTTGCTATGATGAACGCTGATGTCATGACGCATCGATTGATTCAAGGATTGAAACCACGACGACGGTGAATGCGATTTATACCGGATTGCGCCGATGATAATTTTCTAGGGTAATGAATGAATGAAAGGGAAATATATGGCAGTCCTTCAGGGATTCGAAGAGGTGAGTCTGGCGGCTCCGGTCGCCAAGGTGACGATGACGGTGACGGAGTCCGCGGTGCGCTT
>CALEGL010000335.1 GCA_937876495.1 uncultured Bifidobacterium sp. | reverse complement strand
GGCATACGAGATTCGCCTTAGTCTCGTGGGCTCGGAGATGGTTATAAGAGACAGCGCTTCGAGGAGCTCATCGCCGACCGTCGCGACGTCATCAAGGCCGCCGTGGTCATCGGCGTCGATCAGAGGCCCATGCTCGAGGCGCTCCGTTCGAAGGCCCCCGACATCCCCGTCACCGTCATCGACCCGGGCGATCGGGCGACGGTGATGCGGCGCGCCGTGGAGGCCGCCGCCGGCCAGGCCGTGCCCGGCGATGTGGTTCTCATGGCCCCGGCCTGCGCCTCGATGGACCAGTTCGTCTCCTACGCCGACCGCGGATCGCAGTTCGCCGCCGCGTCGCAACGGTGGGTGGGGGCGCATGGCGGACGATGAGTCGCGTCCGCGCCGTACATCCTCCGAGGCGCGGACTCGCCGCGGGGCGCGCGTGGCAGCCGAATCCGGCGACGCATCCTCGATTTCCCGCGGGCGGAAGCCCGATGACGGGATGCGGGGGACGCTGGAAGGGAAGGGTCGCGGTGATCGATCGTTCTCCGGGATCCGCAGCCTGACCAATCCGCTGTGGTGCTATCACGGCTTCCGCATAGTGGTGGTCATCCTCACCTGCTTCGGCGTGGTCATGGTGTTCTCCAGCTCCACCGTCAGCCTGATCTCCTCCGGACAATCGCCATGGAAGCAGGCCCTGAGCCAGTCCCTGTACTGCGTGATCGGTCTTGCCGTGGGATTCGCCGCCATGCACGTGTCCGTGGAGGGATACCGCAGGATCACCTTCGTTCTGCTCATCATCGCGCTGCTGGCTCAGCTGTTGACGATGACGGGCCTCGGTGTCAGCGTCAATGGCAATTCCGGATGGATCGCCATAGGCCCCGTCACCGCGCAGCCGGCGGAGTTCATGAAGCTCGTGCTGTGCCTGTGGCTGCCGAAGGCCCTGGGCGCCTCCGCGAAGACGTATCCCACCCAGGGCGCCAAGGCCTTCGCCATGCCGGCCGGGGTCTTCGCCCTGTGCCTGGGGACGGTGCTTCTTGGCAAGGATCTGGGGACGGCCCTCATCATCATCGCCATCGGGGTGGTGGCGTTCCTGCTGTCGGGATTCCCGATGAGATGGTTCCTTGCGATCAGTGCGGTGCTGGTCGCCGTCATCGGCGTCTTCGTCGTCACCAGTCCCAACAGGATGAAGCGCATCTTCGCCGCCTATCAGACGTGCACGAGCGAGCAGGCCCAGCAGGTGTGCTACCAGGCCATCCACGCCAAGTACGCCATGGCCTCCGGCGGGCTTCTCGGCGTCGGCATCGGCAACTCCAAGGAGAAGTGGAACTATCTGCCGGAGGCGCACAACGACTTCATCTTCGCCATCATCGGCGAGGAGACGGGATTTGTGGGTGCGGCGGCGGTCATTCTCCTGTTCGTGATCATGGGCTGGTGCCTGGTGGTCGTCGCTTTGCAGACCCGTGACTCCTACGCCTCGATGGTGCTGCTGTGCATCACGACGTGGATCGTCGGCCAGGGACTCGTCAACGTCATGGTCGTGGTGGGTCTGTTCCCCGTGATGGGGGTGCCCATACCCTTCGTGTCGGCGGGCGGATCGTCGTTGATCATGTGTCTGACGGCGGCTGGGGTGGCGGTGAGCATGATGCGCCGGCAGAGCCAGATCCACGACTACGTCACTGCGCTAAGCTCGTGACCGTGACAGGAACAGCGACATCCGATTCGGCATCGTCGATTCGTCCGCAGGGCACGGGCGGGGCCAAGGCCGCAGACGGCATCCCGGGCGTCGGTCCCGTGCATCCGGTGCATGTGGTGCTCGCCGGGGGAGGCACCGCCGGACACGTCAATCCGCTGTTGTCCGTCGCCGCCGCGCTGCGACGGCTCGACCCGGACGTCGCAGCCAGCGTCATCGGCACCTCCGTGGGGCTGGAGGCCCGGCTCGTCCCCCAGGCGGGATACGAGCTCGACGTCATTGAGAAGGTCCCCTTCCCCCGCCGCCCCGGCATGTCCATGCTGCGCTTCCCCTCGCGATGGCTGCGGGAGGTCCGCCGCGCGGAGTCGATCCTGCGCGAGCGCCGGGCCTCGGTGGTCGTGGGTTTCGGCGGATACGCCTCGGCGCCGGCCTACTGGGCGGCCCACAGGATGGGCGTTCCCATCGCCCTGCACGAGCAGAATGCGAGATCCGGCATGGCCAACAGGCTGGGCGCCCGATGGGCCGACGTGGTCGCCACGGCCTACGACGACACGGGGCTGCGTCCCCGTCGGGGGGTGGAGGCCGTGCGCGTGGGTCTTCCGCTGCGCCCCGCCATCGCCGATCTGTGCCGTCGCCGCGCCGAGGATCCGGATCGCTGCCGCAGGGAATACGCCGCCGCCCTCGGACTCGACCCGGACAGGCCCGTGCTCGTCGTCACCGGCGGATCTCTGGGGGCTGTGAGTCTCAATCGCTCCGTGGCCTCCTGCGCGTCGGAGCTTCTGGCCCGTTCCCAGGTCATCCATCTCACCGGCCGTGGAAAGGCCGACGAAGTGCGTTCCCTTGTGGCGGCATCGGCGGGGGAGGGCGCACTGGGGGATCTCAATCCCGCCCGCATCGGTCAGGGCGGTTATCGGGTCGCCGAATATC
>CALEGL010000334.1 GCA_937876495.1 uncultured Bifidobacterium sp. | reverse complement strand
CCGTCCGCCAGCCGGCAGCTATCGACGGCGCTCACGGACGCCCAGAAGGAGATGTCCCGGATGGGGGACGACTACGTCTCCACCGACCATCTGCTTCTCGGCATCCTGCTCGCCGCGCCCAACGAGACGGCCGACATCCTCACGCGCAACGGGGTCACCGTCGAGGCCGTGCGCAAGGCCGTGCCCGGGGTGCGCGGGGGAGGCAAGGTCACCAGTCCCGACGCCGAGGGCACCTACAAGGCCCTCGAGAAGTATTCGACCGATCTGACGGCGGCCGCCAAGGAGGGCAAGCTCGACCCGGTCATCGGACGCGATCAGGAGATCCGGCGCGTCATCCAGATCCTCAGCCGGCGCACCAAGAACAACCCGGTCCTCATCGGCGAACCCGGCGTCGGCAAGACCGCCGTCGTCGAGGGGCTCGCCCAGCGCATCGTCGCCGGGGACGTGCCCACCACGCTGAGGGACAAGAGGCTCATCAGCCTCGACCTCGGCTCGATGGTCGCAGGCTCCAAGTACCGCGGCGAGTTCGAGGAGCGGCTCAAGGCCGTGCTCAACGAGATCAAAAGCGCCAACGGCGGGATCATCACCTTCATCGACGAGATCCACACCATCGTCGGGGCGGGCGCCGCCGAGGGGTCCATGGACGCGGGCAACATGCTCAAGCCCATGCTGGCCCGCGGCGAGCTGCGGCTCATCGGCGCGACCACCCTGGACGAGTACCGCGAGAACATCGAGAAGGACCCGGCGCTCGAACGCCGCTTCCAGCAGGTGTTCGTCGGCGAGCCCAGCGTGGACGACACGGTCGCCATCCTGCGCGGGATCGCGCCCAAGTACGAGGCCCACCACAAGGTCACCATCTCCGACGACGCCCTGGTCGCCGCCGCGACGCTGTCCAACCGGTACATCTCCGGCCGGCAGCTGCCCGACAAGGCCATCGACCTCGTCGACGAGGCCGCCGCCCGCCTGCGCATGGAACTGGATTCCAGCCCTGAGGAGATCGACGAGCTGCGTCGCCAGATCGACCGGCTCACGATGGAGAAGTCGTATCTTCTGGGCAGCCCCAAGGACGACAAGGCGGCCGAGAAGGCCGCCGAGTCCTTGGACGACAAGTCCCGTGCGCGTCTCGAGGACCTCAACAAGGAGCTCGCCGACAAGAACGAGCGACTCGCGGGCCTCAACGCCCGGTGGAACGCCGAGAAGGCCGGCCGCAACAAGGTCGGCGACCTGCGCAAGAGACTGGACGACCTACGTACCCAGGCGGACCGCTTCGAGCGCGAGGGCGACCTCGCCAAGGCGTCGGCCATCCGCTACGGGGAGATTCCCTCCATCACCAAGCAGATTGACCAGGCCGAGAAGGAGGAGAAGGAGAACTCCGCGTCCTCCGGCTCCGAGCAGACGCCGATGGTCCCCGACCGCGTGGACGCCGACTCCGTGGCGGAGGTCGTGTCCGAATGGACGGGCATCCCCGTCGGACGGCTCATGCAGGGCGAGAACGAGAAGCTGCTGCATATGGAGGACTATCTCGGCCGTCGCGTCATCGGGCAGAAGGAGGCCATCCGCGCCGTGTCGGACGCCGTGCGGCGCTCGCGGGCGGGGATCTCCGACCCCGACCGGCCGACCGGGTCGTTCCTGTTCCTCGGCCCCACGGGAGTCGGCAAGACGGAGCTCGCCAAGGCGCTCGCCGATTTCCTCTTCGACGACGAGAAGGCCATGGTCCGCATCGACATGAGCGAGTACATGGAGAAGGCCTCCGTGTCCCGGCTCATCGGCGCGGCCCCCGGCTACGTCGGCTACGAGGAGGGCGGCCAGCTCACCGAGGCCGTGCGGCGCCGCCCCTACTCCGTCGTGCTGTTCGATGAGGTGGAGAAGGCCAACCCCGAGGTCTTCGACCTGCTGCTGCAGGTGCTCGACGACGGGCGCCTCACCGACGGCCAGGGAAGGACCGTGGACTTCAAGAACACGATCCTCATCATGACCTCGAACCTCGGCTCGCAGTTCCTCGTCCAGCAGGACCTCGACGACGACGCCAAGCGCAAGGCCGTGATGGACGCCGTGCATATGCAGTTCAAGCCGGAGTTCGTCAACCGCCTCGACGACATCGTCATCTTCCATCCGCTTACGCGCAAGGAGCTCGGCGGCATCGTCGACATCCAGGTGCATGACGTGGCCGAGCGGCTCACCGAGCGGCGTATCACGCTCGACGTCACCGACGCGGCCAAGGAGTGGCTGGCCAACACCGGCTACGACCCGGCGTACGGTGCGCGTCCGCTGCGTCGCCTCGTGCAGGCCGAGGTCGGCGACCAGCTGGCGCGGATGCTCCTGGCGGGCAAGGTGCACGACGGCGACACGGTGCTCGTCGACCAGACCGGCGGCGACCATCTCGAGCTCAGCGCCATGCCCGAGGATCCGCTGTCGGACGTCCACGTCGAAGGCGTGACCACCGACAAGTGACGCTCCGGCGCCCGGTGGTGCTTCGGCGGCGCCGGATCCGCGGATTCCCGCGCGTCGGCGCGGAGCGTCGTCGTGCTCATGGCACGGCGGTTCCGCGGCATCCCGGGGATGAGACAGCCGTCCGGGAATGACGGATTCGAAACCCGGATATGGATGAGGCTCCCTGCGGAATCGCAGGGAGCCTCATCGTATTCCAGACCTCTTCTGTACGGACGTCTCACCTTTGTACGGGCGTCTCGCTCGTCCGGAAGGGATGCCGGGTCGTCAGCCCTTCGTCGCGTACTGGGCGGGCGCCTTGTCGAAGGTCGCCGCGCAGCTCTCGCTGCAGAAGTGGTAGGTGCGTCCCTCGAATTCGCGGCTGACCGTCGAACCGTCGACGGTCACGCTCATCCCGCAGACGGGGTCGGTGGCCGTGGTCCCGGAGTCCTTGCCGTCGTGGTGATGCATCATATGCATGGTCTGTCCTTTCGTTGGTTGGTGTGATGACGATGCGGGCTCCGTCCCGGTTCCGCCGGAGAGTGAGTCGTCGTCCACGGTTCCGTCGTCCACGATTACCCGTGGTGCGGATGTCTCTGAGATCCGGGTCGTCTCGTCTCCGGCATCCGTCGGAGGGTTCCGCCGGATGCGTGCATGGCGCAGGCGATTGGCGTTCAGGACGAGGCACACGGAGCTGAACGCCATGGCCAGTCCGGCGATCATCGGGCTGAGGAGCCAGCCGGTGACGGGGTAGAGGACGCCGGCGGCGATGGGGATGCCGATGATGTTGTATCCGAACGCCCATGCAAGGTTCTCCCCGATGTTGCGCATCGTGGCCTTTGACAGCGCGATGGTGTCCAGTACCCCCCGCAGGTCGCCGCTCATGAGGGTGACGTCCGCGGATTGCATGGCCACGTCCGTGCCGGTTCCCATGGCGATGCCTAGATCGGCCTTCGCCAGGGCGGGGGCGTCGTTCACGCCGTCGCCGACCATGGCGATGAGGCCGAGACCGCGTTTCGTGGAGCCGTCCTTATCCCTTCCCCTTGTCGTGTCCTCGGCGTCGCGTTCGCGACGCAGGCGGTCGATCCAGACCGCCTTCCCGCCGGGGCGCACCTCGGCGATCACCGTGTCGATGCCGACCTCGGAGGCGATGCGCTCGGCGGCGTCGGCTCTGTCCCCGCTGAGCATGACAGTGCGGATGCCGGCGCGGTGGAGCGCGGCCATCGTCTGCGCGGATCCGGGCTTGATCTCGTCGCCGCGATAGGTGGGACTGTCGATATGCGAGTCGGCGTCCACCAGCCCGCGGGTGATGGTGCCGGTCTTGTCGAAGACCACGGTGCGGATGTCGCGTGCGCGCTCCAGAGCGGAGGCGGATGTGACGAGCACGCCGTTGGTGGCGCCGAGTCCCATCGCAGCCGTCACCGACAGCGGGGTGGCGAGTCCCAGGGCGCAGGGGCAGGCGATGATCAGCACGCTCACCGCGGTGACCAGGGCGTGGATGAGCTTCGGCTGCGGCCCCAGGGCAGCCCAGGCGGCGAAGGTCCAGACGGCGATGATGATGACGGCGGGCACGAACACGCGGGCGATGCGGTCGGCGAGCGTCTGCACGGGGGCCTTGGTGGCCTGCGCGCGGGAGACGAGGGCGATGATCTGCGCCAGCACGGTGTCGCCGCCGGTGCGCGTCACGCGCATGGCCAGCGCTCCGTCCAGGGCGATGGTGGAGCCGGTGACGGCTGAGCCGACTCCGCGCGTCACCGCCGTGGACTCGCCGGTGATCATGGATTCGTCGACGCGGGAGCCCCCCTCGAGCACGACGCCGTCGGCGGGGATGCGCTCGCCCGGTCGGACGACCACCACGTCCCCGGCCTTGACGTCATCGATGTCGACGTCCCGCAGACGCGCCGGATTCCTCCAGGACTCGGCGACGGGCGAAACCCCAGTATCCAGTCGATGGGCGGTGCGTGGACGCAGCCCGATGAGGGCGCGCACCGCCCTGCCGGTGCCCTCCCGTGCGCGGGCCTCCAGAAGCCGACCCAGCAGCACGAGGGTGACGATGACCCCGACAGATTCAAAGTAGGGCTCCCGCGAGCCCTCGGGGAGCACGCCGGGAGCGATGCAGGCCACAAGGCTGAACGCGTAGGCGGCTGTCGAGCCGAGGGAGACGAGGGAGTTCATCTCCGGCATGCGGTGCACGAGCGCCGGCCATCCGACGCGGTGGATGGGGGCGCCGCAGTAGAACATGACGGGCGTGATGAGGATCGCCTGCAGCCAGGGGTTGACCATCCAGCCGGGGACGATCTCCGGAACGAGCATATGGAGCATGGAGGTGACGAAGACGGGAACGGTGAGCACGGCCGCGATGACGACGAGACGCGTGAGGCGGAGGATCTCCCCATGACGTTCGGCGGCGTCCTGTCGTTCGCCCTCCAGCGCGCGGGAGACGTCCGCGGAGACCCGAGGCGTTTGCAGGCCGGAGGCGGAGTCGGATGATGCGGCCATGAAGGCTCCGGCCCCTGTCCGGTCGTCCCCGGCGGAATCGTGATTCGCTCCCTGCGCGTCCCGTGCGTTCCGTGCCGGGGAATCGCCGATGACGCGGAGCATGCCGTGGACCATGTTCATGCCGCAGGCGAAGGGGTAGTCGCCCGCCTTGAGGGCCGGAAGCCGCACCTCGGTGACGGCGTCCCCCGGCAGGGATGCATCCAGGGCGAGGTCGGGGAAGACCACATGCGAGGTGCATTCGCCGGTCTCCTGGCGGTCGAAGCTCAGGACGATCGGCGTTCCCGGCCTCATTGTCAGGGTCGCAGGGGAGTATCCGCCGCTGACGACGACGGTGGCCTTCTGTACACCGTCCTGCAGAACCCCCTGGGCCGATGACGTCCTGCCGAAGAAGAACCGCAGGATAAGCCAGGTCAGCACTCCGGCGACGACCACGGCGCCGGCCAGAGCGAACGGATCGACGGACATCGGATCCTCCTTGCGTCATTCCGGGGCGGCGTTCCCCGTCGTCCCGCGTCCGAGAATAGCACGCTATACCCCATACCCCTATGGGGTATACTGGAGGCGAATCGAAACGTGATCCGCCGCTGCGACTCGTCCACGTGGCTTGCGGACCTGCCGCGTATGCGCTTGGCATTGTGCGTCCGCGTGGCGCACATGGGCGCGGGCGGCGGCGGAGAGGATTGACGTTCGGATTCCGTATGTCGTGTCTCGCGCCTTGTTCTGAGCTTCATGCGTGGGGCGCGTGGCGTGGAAGGAGCAGGTATGGACGATGATCCGTCACGGAAAACCGGTGGAAGGGCCATGCAGGGGTATCACGGGGACAAAGGGAGGGTGCTGGCGCGTCTGCGTCGCATCGAGGGGCAGGTCCATGCTATCGCCCAGATGGTCGACGACGACCAGTACTGCATCGATGTGCTCACGCAGATATCCGCCGCGGATTCCGCGCTGCGATCCGTGGCGATGCTGCTGCTGGACGATCATCTTGACCACTGCGTGCGATCGGCGGCGGCCGAAGGCGGAACGGTGGCGGACGAGAAGCTGCACGAGGCCAGCGAGGCCATCGCGCGGCTGGTGAGGGCGTAGTGGCCGGCACGGTGGTCCGGATTCCTGGGAATCCGATTCCCCGGTAGCCCGGTTCCCCGGCCGTCCGGACCGCCGGAGGCCGGCTTTCCTGTCATCCGGTTCGCCGACCTCCCGATTGATCGGCCGTCCAATCCACCCGGTTGAATAGAACATATGTTCGACTCTCCTCTGTCCGTTCTCGTCCTTGTCATCGCGCTGGGCATGGCCTGCCTTCTCGGCTTCGTCCTCGGCTCACTGAGGGGGCGCCGCTCGGCTGATGGGATGCGGGAGCGGGAGCGCCGTGCGGCGGACGCCGAGCTCCGCGTCGCCCATGACGAGGAGGCACGGCTGAACGTCCTCGTCGCCCAGCTGCGTACCCGATGCGAAGGTCTGGAGCATCAGCTGGCCTATGTGCGCTCGCAGCTCGCTCAGGAGCAGCAGGCCGAGCGGGACCGGCTCGACCGCGACCGCGAGAGGATGCAGACCGACGCAGAGCGACGCGGCCAGGAGCAGAAGGCGACGCTGGAGGAGCAGTCCAAGGTACTCGCCGCCCTCACCCCCGTGCAGAAGACCCTGGAGGAGCTGCGGTGCCGCGTGACGGACATGGAGGAGGGGCGGCGTCAGGAGATGGGGACGCTCGGGGAGCGTCTGCGGGGGCTGGGCGAGCAGCAGACGCGTCTCGACAGGCAGACCGCGGCCCTGTCGGCGGCGCTCAGTGACAACCGGGTGCGTGGGGCATGGGGGGAGACGCAGCTGCGCAACGTCGTCGAATCCGCGGGTCTTCTCGAACACGTCGACTTCGACGTCCAAGCGGTCGTCGAGGACGCCACGGGACGTACTCTGCGCCCCGACATGGTCGTGCATCTTCCTGGCGGCCGGTCCATTCCCGTCGACGCCAAGACGCCCTACGCCGACTACCAGAAGGCCTGCGCCATCCCCGACGCCGCCCCGCCGGCCGACATCGCGCGTCGGGGCCGTCTGCTCCAGGCGCATGCCCGGGCCCTGAGGGAGCATGTCCGGGCGTTGGGGGACAAGGCCTACTGGAACGCCCTCGATTCCGCGCCCGACCTCGTCGTGGCCTTCATCCCCAACGAGGCGCTGCTGCGTTCGGCGCTCGACGCCGACCCCACCCTCCTCGACGACGCCTTCGCCCACAACGTGGCGCTCGCCTCCCCCGTCACCCTCTGGGCCATCCTGAGGTCGGTGTCCTATGCCTGGCAGCAGCAGAGCCTGAGCGAGGACGCCCGCCGCCTTTTCGACCTGTCCCGCGAGCTGTATGGGCGCTTCGCCGTCCTGGGAGCGCGGGCCTCGGCCCTCGGAGCGGCCATCACCCGTACGGTCGCGGCCTACAACCAGTTCGCCGCCAGTCTCGAATCCCGCGTCCTCGTCACCGCGCGCCGGTTGCAGAAGCTCGACGCCTCGACGACGATCGCCCCGGTGGAGCCGCTGGATTCCGATTCGGCGGACATCAGGGAGCTCATCGCCCCGGAGACGCAGGGAGCTGAGACGCAGGGAGCGGAGACGCAGGGAGCTGAGAGCCAAGGGGCGGAGATTCGGGGAACGGAGACGAGGCGGTCCGAACGTCAGAAGTAGAAGGGAAGACATGCCACGAACGACATGCGACGGCGAGGGGAATCCGGCGCCATGCGGCCGTCTGGCCCGTCTCGGCGGTAGGGTGGGCCCCATGAGCGACGACATGAGGGAATCGGAACGTCAGGCCGGCGGTGCCACTGCTTCCGGTGATTCGGGTGAGGGTGAGGCTTTCACCTCGGGTCTTCCGGACAACGCCGGGCGAGGCGGCCTGCTGCCCGATGACGCGGCCTTCGCCCGTCTCTCGCCTCGGGAGCAGATCCATGCGCTGCTTGAGCATGACGTGACCGACCGTCCCTTCAGCGAGCTTTTCGCAGTGACCTTCGACCATCGCGCCGCCGGTGTCGGGCATCTTCTGCTGGACGCCCTCGAGGAGCGCGGGTTCTCCACCGACGACTACGACGCCGTAGGCGCGCTGACCGCGGCCGCCGTCCCTCTCGTCTGCGCGATGGTGCATGCGGCGGCCTCCCGTGGCCAGGACCTCGACGGTTTCGTCATGGACTTCGTCTACCCCTCCGTCAAGGGCCCGTCCATCGCCGGGCGCCGGGTGGTTCTTGTCGACTCCTGGCTGTCCGAGAAGTCGTATGTGCAGACCTCCTCGCTGGTGACCCTGCGCAACGGCGACGAGCTGAGCCTTGACTTCGGCATCGTCACGCGCCAGGATGCGCGGATCGTTGCCGTCGAGGCCCTGGTCGGCGGAATCGGAGGGGCGGGGGAGACCGCCGGAGATGACATCGCCTCCACGGGGGATGCGGCATCCGCCCATGACGCCGTCCCGGATCGCGTCGTCCTGGTCGGCGATCCGGCGCCCGGTCCGTCCCTGACGGCCACCCATCCCGCCGCCCCGACCAGACGTGAACTGCCCTTCGCCAGCGTGTTCGACGAATCCGAGCTGCGTCACCCGACCGACGCCCCCGTGTCCGGAACCGACTGGCCCCACGCGGAGCAGGGCCAAGCGGAGCCGGAACATGGGGACGCCGGTCACTCCACCCCGGCCACG
>CALEGL010000333.1 GCA_937876495.1 uncultured Bifidobacterium sp. | reverse complement strand
GCGGGGGCGGGACGAGGCGCACAGGGGGGACGGGGGCGACGGTGATGGGAGAAGCGGGAGGGCGGGGGTGGCGGACGGCGCCGACGGGGCATCGGCGAGGGCGGCGGCGCGCGTGTGGCGACCGCAAGCGACCCCGGATGCGCTGGCGGTCGTCCCGGACGGACGCTTGCGACGCCCTGGAATGAGACGACAGGAGAGATATGGCACATCGCCAAGTCCACAGCCGCGACGACCGGGAAGAGCCCTCACCTTCGCAGCGTTATGCGCGCTATATGGCCGAAAGACGCCATGACGTCACCCTGGCGGCCGGATTCGCCAGGACGCTTCCCTTCGAGCTCGACGACTTCCAGAAGCAGGCGGACGACGCCCTGGAAGCCGGACGCAACGTGCTGGTGGCGGCCCCCACGGGAGCCGGAAAGACCGTGGTGGCCGACTTCGCGGTGTTCCTGGCTCGGCATCGCGGCGTCAAGGCCTTCTACACCACCCCGATCAAGGCGCTGAGCAACCAGAAGTACCACGACCTGGTCGACCTCTACGGCTCCGACGCAGTCGGTCTGCTCACAGGTGACACCTCCGTGAACTCCGAGGCTGACATCGTCGTCATGACCACCGAGGTACTGCGCAACATGCTCTACGAGAGGTCGACCACCCTCGACCGCCTCGGCTACGTCATCCTCGATGAGGTCCACTACCTGGCGGACCGCTTCCGCGGACCGGTGTGGGAGGAGGTCATCATCCACCTCCCCTCCTCGGTGAGGATCATCGCCCTGTCGGCCACGGTGTCGAACGTCGAGGACTTTTCCGGATGGATCTCCTCCGTTCGCGGAGCGACCTCCCTGGTGGTCTCCGAGCACCGGCCCGTCCCGCTTGAACAGCACGTCATCATCCAACGCGACGACGACCATGAGCCGGAGCTCATCGACCTGTACCGCACAGACTCCTCGGGACGGCCCACCACGGATGTCAATCCGCATCTTCTCAGGCGTCTGAACGACCTCGACACGCGGGCGCGCCGCCACTCGCCGTCGTCCCCCAAGAAGCGAAGGAGGCACGACGGGGGAGACGACGGCCGCGGGGACGTCCGCCGCCATGTGCCGAAACGCTGGGCGGTGGTGGACGAGCTGCACTACCTCGATCTTCTCCCCGGAATCTACTTCATCTTCTCGCGGGCCGGATGCGACCGGGCCGTCGAGCAGTGTCTCGCGGCGGGGCTCGAGCTCACCACTGATGAGGAGTCGGAAAGAATCGGGCGCATCGTCGACGACATGGTCGCCGGTCAGCTTCCCGACTCCGACCTCAAGGCCCTGCATTTCGCCCGGTTCCGTTTCGCCCTGCAGGAGGGATTCGCCCCGCATCATGCGGGGATGATCGCCCTGTTCCGCCAGATCGTCGAACATCTGTTCGAACTGGGCCTGGTGCGCGTGGTCTTCGCCACCGAGACCCTGGCACTGGGGATCAACATGCCGGCGCGCTGCGTGGTCGTCGAGAAGCTCGAGAAGTTCGACGGAACCGCCCACGTCCCTCTCACTCCCGGGGAGTTCACGCAGCTCACCGGACGCGCCGGACGTAGGGGAGTGGACGACATCGGGCATGCCATCGTCGTCGACCACCAGGGCTTCGTCCCCGCCATGGCCGCGGCCCTGTCGAGCCGACGCGTCTACCCGTTGCATTCCAGCTTCCGTCCGACGTTCAACATGGCGGTGAATCTGCTCAGCTCAAGCGACTACGACACGGCCCGCGAGACGTTGGACCACAGCTTCGCGCAATGGGAGGCCAACGAGTCGTCCGTCGACATCGAGGCGCGGATCCGCACGCTTCAGGACGCTCTGGCCTCGTATGAGAAGGCCTTCCGATGCGAGCACGGTGATTTCCGCGAATACATGACGATACGCATGAGGCTCAGCGACCTTCAGAAGCGGGGAAGAGGGGACATCGCCCGGCGGCGCTTCGACTCGCCGCAGCAGCGTCGCCAGGCGCTTCGTCGACTGGAGGGCGACATCGCGGAGCTGAGGGATGAGGAAAGACGCCATCCCTGCCGTTCCTGCCCGGACCTGAACCGTCACCTGGTCTGGGGACACCGGTGGATGCGCGAGACGCGCGAACTCGAGCGTCTGCGGCAACGCTACGACGATCGCACCGGCTCGGTGGCGCGCCGTTTCGACTCTATCTGCTCGATACTCGAATCCCTGGGATATCTGGAGCGCGATTCCTCGGATGCCCTCGTCCTCACGGGCCGTGGCCAGGTTCTGCGCCGCCTGTACGGCGACCACGACCTTCTCGTCGCCGAGGCGCTTGTCGATGGCGTCCTCGGCGACCTGCAGCCGCGCGAACTGGCCACCGTGCTTTCCGGTGTGGTGTACGAGGCGCGCCATGGAGGAGACGATGAACCGGGCCGCTATCCAGGAGGCGAGGATGGCAGGATCGCCCGGGTCTGCGCCCGGATGCGGGATCTGTGGTCCCGGCTGGAGGAGACCCGTCTGGACGCCGGGCTCGACCCCTCGGAGCCGCTCGACTTCTCCCTTGCCCCGACGGTGCACGCCTGGGCGGACGGGAGCGACCTCGCCGAGGTCCTGTCCCACGGGAACATGACGGGCGGGGACTTCGTGAGGACCATGAAGCGTCTGTCGGACCTGCTGGGACAGATATCCTCGGCCTGCGACGCCCGTCCCGACGTCGCGGCCGTCCGACCGGGCGTCGTGGCGGCCGCGCGTGACGCCATCACCAGGGGAGTGGTGGCATACTCCGGCGTGGACTGACGGGGCGTCGTGAATGCTTTTCCTCCGAGGGCGCATCCGGGGAATGACGGCGCGGTCCGAACTGTTCGATAGCGTGGTAGTGGAATCATGACCGCAGACGGTCCACGCGTCATGCGCGGGATCGTCGATAAGGAGGCAGGAATGGCCGAACGCAGTCTGCGCGGCATGAGCATCGGATCGAAATCGCTGGAGTCGGACGACAACGTCGACTTCGCGGCACGCACGGACGTCACCTATGTGTGCCCCCAGGGACATCGCACCATCGTGCCCTTCGCCGAGGGCGCGGAGGCACCGAATGAATGGGAATGCCGTTGCGGTCAGACCGCTCATCTCGAAGGCGACGACGACAAGGAGGCCGACGAGATCACCAAGCCGACGCGCACGCACTGGGACATGCTGCTGGAAAGACGCAGCGAGGACGAACTCAAGGTTCTGCTGGAGAAGCGCCTGCAGATGCATCGCGACGGCTGGATTCCCGACTACGAGTGACTTCCCGGCGGAACCGTCCAATCGACCGTTCTTCCCGCCGATTCGACGTCAATCGCGAAACGGCAGGGCGCACGACAGGGAAGACAAGGGAGGGGAGCACGCGGGCATCGCGAATCCATCGGACAGAAACCCCTATGCGCCGCATCCACACGTCCAGGGGGACATGCCACAACACGAGTCACGCTGGAGGGGACCGAGATGAGTGAAGGCCACGGTATGGAAGCGAATCCCAGGGCACGTCGGATCGTGCTTCTCGATCTCGACGGGACTCTGACGAAATCCGATGCGGGTATCATCGCCAGCGCCTCCAGGGCCTTCCTGGAGATGGGACGTCCCGTTCCCGACGCCGCGGAGATGCGCCGCTTCGTCGGCCCGGCGATTATCGAATCAATGCGACGCAACGGCATCCCCGAGAACGAACTCGACAGGGCGGTGACGATCTACCGCCGATACTATTCGCAGACGGCCGACTTCGACGATCCCACCCATCCCGGCACGAAGGTCCCCGGAATGCTGGTGAACTCGGTGTACGACGGCATTCCCGGACAGCTGCGTCGTCTCCGGTCGCAGGGCTTCGTCCTGGCCGTGGCGACCTGCAAGCCCGAGTTCCAGGCCATTCCCGTCTGCCGGCATTTCGGCCTTGACACCCTCGTCGACGGCGTGTATGGCGCCAGCAGAGACAACTCCCGCATCG
This sequence comes from uncultured Bifidobacterium sp., assembly GCA_937876495.1. Lineage (GTDB taxonomy): Bacteria > Actinomycetota > Actinomycetes > Actinomycetales > Bifidobacteriaceae > Bifidobacterium. The sequence goes on along the minus strand of CALEGL010000333.1, from coordinate 9,944 downwards.
CCAAGGACCAGGTCATCCGCTACGTCTTCGACAACCTCGGCTTCGATGCCGGTTTGGGCGACCGGGCGCTGATGGTCGGCGACCGGTGGACGGATGCCGATGGGGCGCGCGCCTGCGGACTGGACTGTCTGGGCTGCGGATGGGGCTACGCCGAACCCGGCGAGCTCAAGGCCCACGGAGCCTACCGGATCATCGACGCCGTTCGGGAGCTTGGCGACGCCGTCGACGCGTACTTCGCCGGCTGAGACGCTCGCATCGATTCAGACGATGCTCGTCCGGCGTGACGTCTGTCTCATGGCATGCTCAAGCCGTTCCAGGGTTCCGACGACTTTTTGATGAGGTCACGGACCACCCGTGGTCTGTCGGATGGAACCGATGTCGGACGAACGCGCGGTGCAATGCATCATCCACCCGTTCCCGTTCGCCCAGCCTCGGCATTGTCCGATAATGTACGTTATGTCAGATTAGGAATGACTGGCTCTGCCGACGCACGCCACAGGCCGTCGCCGGAAGCCATCAGCCGCTCCCCGATAAACCCCGTCCGCGTTCCGGTCCCGTTGCCCGTCCGCGTTCCGGTCCCGTTGCACGCGACCATCACCTGGGCATGTGCGGCGATCCGCCCAGTCATCGGACCATCACTGAGCATCGAAGGCATGTCCATGCCGAGCGGCGAATCGTCACCGCGACGGGCGGAGACGTCATCTCGTATGACACTGCAGCCGCCTGTCCATTTCCGCATGCATGGCATGGACGGCGCGTCTGTACAGCAGAACGATCTGCACGGCGGCGAACACGGCAAGCCCGACAAGAACGATTCGGCCCCATCGTTCGCAGGCCATGGCCATCGGAATCCCGAGTTCGGGCTCGACCAGAGCATATGCCGGCAGGACGGCAATCGACAGCAGCAGGTACAGGATGTGCATCCAGACGGTCCGCCACCCCAACGGTCTGACCCGCCGCAGCACGGATGGATCCCTCGTCAGGAATCCCCCGTCATGTATGCACCCAACGCATACGATGCCACCGCAGATCACCGCGGCGGCCGCAAGACCGACGGGAAGCAGCAGCGCTCCCGTCACCGCTCAGGCCGATTCACGCGCGGCATGACGTTCGGCCAGCCTCCGGCGGATCCTCATCTCGGTGATGTCGTCGATGGGACGTCCCGCATGGCGCGGCTCCGCCCCCTGCAGATCCACATGCGGCTCGGTTTCGAGCGCGTCATGGATGCCACGCCACAGGGAACCCACGGATACTGCGAAGACGGCGTTCCCCTGACGCAGATACTCGGCCATCTGCTCTCCGTTCGAGCACTCGTGGACGCTCTGGCCGTCGCAGACGATGGTGATGCCGGACAGCTGGTCGGTGGTGCGCTGCGACAGGAAGCCAATCGCCGTGGTCACGTTCTGCAGATTGACTCCGACGTCCAGAAGACGCTTCGATACCGCAAGAATCACGACATCCCGGAAGGAATACAGGCGACGAGTCCCCGATCCGTGGGACGGGGTGATGGAAGGTTCGACGATCTGCTTGCGTGCCCAGTAATCCAGCTGACGGTAGGTGATGCCGGCGACCTTGGACGCCACGGCCCCGCGGTATCCCCGGGTGGGTCTGTCCTCGTCCGGTCCGACGAAAAGCTCCCCTTGCACGGCGTCGTCGGCGAGAAGCTCCTCGCGATCCTCAAGGGGAACATGAAGATGAAGCTGGGGCTTCATGGCCATGGATGACATGTGCATCCTCCTCCGCCGTGTTCCGACACGACTCGCTCGTTGCTCTGCGCCGCACATGGCGGCAGCGGTCAGTGTAGCACCGCCTTTGTGACGTTCCGGGGCCGACGGGGAATTCGCGGGTCCGAGGGATGGATGGGGCGGGCCGGTCAGGAGACGACGGCCGTACGGGTGAAGAACACAAGCCTGAACTTCCCTATCATGATCTCGTCGCCGTTGTGGAGCTCCGCGGTGTCCACGCGACGGCGATTGACATAGGTGCCGTTCAGACTTCCCGCATCCGTGACGGTGAAGGTCGTGCCGGTTCGACGGAACACCGCATGGGCGCGGGAGACGGTGGAGTCGTCCAGAAGGATGTCCGCATGGGGATCTCTGCCGACCGTGACCTCGTCCTCGTCAAGCAGATAACGGGAACCCGTCACCGCTCCCCTGGTCGAGATGAGCAGGGCGCTTCCTGGGGACAGCCGCGCGATGGTATCCAGGTCGTCCTGGGTAAGCGGCCTGTCGCCCGTCGACGTCACGGGTATGGCGATGGCCGGGATTCCGATGATCGTGGTCTCCCCGGCGCTGGGAATGGGATCTGTCATGTCTGCTATTCTACCGTCCTTGCATACGTGTACTGCTTCGTCTTCTTGGTCTCGCTGATGACGACGTTCTTGGATGACGTCACCTTGACGGTCGATCCGAACTTGACCTTGAGTTTCGACCCCACTCCCCCGGCGATGGCCACGGCATTCTGGAGGTTCTGCGGCTCGCCGATGGCCCGGATCCGATACGGCGGCTCTAGGAATACCCCGTCGCATTCCAGTCCGTCCGTGGTATCTGACACGTACGTCGACGTCACGATGCGCACGGAGTTCAGCGCCATCACCTCGGCGCCGGCGTTGCGCAGCTCCTCGATGAGCTGGAACATCGTCGCCGCGTCGATCCTCTGCTTCGTCCCCTGACCGATCCTTATGACGACGCCCTCGCCGACGGCGGGAAGACGGCCCGACAGCAGACCGTTCGTCTCCTCGTTCTGCTTGGCTATCCTCTCGGCCTCCTTCTGCTTGTCCACGGCCTGCTTGAGGGAGGTCAGCTGGCTCTGCAACTGGTTGCGGCGCTGCTCGAGGTTCTGGACCTGCGTGCTGGTCTCGGTGATCAGACGGGTAAGCTCCTCCTCGCTCATCGTTTCGTAGGTGGACGTCTTGTTGTTGAGCTGGATGGCATAGCCGAATCCGAGGAAGGCGCACATGACGATGATCAGCGCGGTGGTGAGCAGCCTGGCGGGGATTCCCCTGTTGATGGCGGGATGTCGGGCGGGACGCCGTCTCACCACGGGGAAGGACCCCGTGATCGTCCGGTCGTTCTCGCTGTCCCGGACGCGCTGGCTGCGCGGCATGCGATGCGCGGGTTGCCTGTTCCCTTTGTCCTCTCTGTCGTTCGACATGGCCTCACCCATGGAAGATGAAGCGTCGGATGGCGGAGACGTTGGAGAAAATACGGATTCCCAGAACGACGATGACCGCCGTCTGCAGCTGCGACCCCACGCCGAGCTGGTTGCCGAGCAGGACGAGAAGCGTGGCCGTGACCACGTTGGAGATGAAGGAGATGACGAAGACCCGGTCGGAGAAGCTTCGCTCGAAATAGGCGCGGGCCGCGCCGAGAAGGGCATCCAGAGCGGCGACGACCATGACGGGGAGATACGGCTGGATGACGACGGGGATGTCCGGACGCACGAATATGCCGACCACCACACCGATGATGAGTCCGAGGACAGCAGCCATCATCCCTCCTTTCTGGCATAGGAGACGTCGCCGGATGCCGCGGCTTCCAGTGTAATGGACGAGGACCTGCTGACGTGCGGATAGATTCCGGCCTCGGCGAAAGTGGCGTACAGCTGTGCCTGCTCGTCCGATCCCACAGCCTTGGCCAGAGTCGTCGGGTTTCCGATGGCCTTGATGCTATATGAACTGTCGACCCCGCTGGCTCCGATGAGAATGGTCTGTCCCGCGGTGCGGATCGATGTCTGCACGCCGAGTCTGTATCCGTTGATGGCGATGGCTTCGGCGCCCGCCTGCCAGAGGATGGATACCAGCGTCTGCAGGTCGGCGTCGGTGACGACCCGCAGCTGTGACGATGACGAGGAGGAATCCGAGGATGCCGCCAGAGGATCGGCGATGGTGAGGACGACGCCCTCGCCCTTGACGGCGACCGCACCGTTCATCATCTCGTCCTGGGTCAGGACGGAATCGTCCTCGGAGGTTCCGAGCTTCTTCGACTGGGCGTCGACCTTCCCCCGTAGTGAGGAGACTTCGGAGTTCAGCGCGTCAAGACTCGTCGTCTGCTGCTCGAGCTCGTTGGCGAGACTGATGCGTATCTGTTTGCGCGGGTCGGTGTTGAGCAGTCTGACGAAGGCGCTTCCGACGAATCCCACGGCGATGCAGATGACGAAGACCACCGCACGGGTCGCCCATGTCCGCACCGCGGAGCGATGGTGGGGCATAAGCCGGGCGTCAAGGAACAGCGGGTCGACGGGACGGTTCGTCAGATCGTCGATGAGTCTCAGGGAGTAGTCGTTGACCCGGCGTCTCGGAACGAAGGGGGCGCTGTCGGCGGCATCAGAGCCGGACACGTGATGAGAAGCCAATCGCCGCGAATCCCGCGAGAAGACGACCCGTGAATGCAGGAGCCTCCGGTCGGGATCGACCGGGAGACTGATGGGGTCGTCCAGATTCGTGTCCATCTCTAGGCCCTGCGGTGGAGCAGGGCGTATCCCTGCCAGGCGTACAGCAGACCCGCCAGCCAGTACAGGGCGATTCCCCAGATGAACACCGACAGGGATATGACATGCAGCACCGTTCCGAAGGGGTCCGGCCACAGATCGGCGACGATGAGGGTGACGATGGACGTCATCAGCAGCGCCGTGCCGGTCTTCCCCACGAAATGCACGGGAAGAGGGCCGTAGTCATGCTGGGCGAGCACGAGTATCTGCACCGCCATAAGGCAATCGCGCAGCCCGACGACGAGAAGCATCCACCAGGGGATGATCCCGGCGACGCCCAAGGCGAGAATGCTGCAGAAGATGAGCAGCCGATCGGCGAGAGGGTCGAGGATCTGCCCTATCCGGCTGACCTGGTCGAAACGACGCGCGATGATCCCGTCGACTCCGTCCGACACGGCGGACAGACCCAGGACGACAAGCGCCGGCGCCATGTCATGACGGGCGATCAGGGCGGCGATGAAGGGTATGGAGATGATGCGCAAAACGCTGATGAGGTTCGGGACCGTCAGATACACGTCCCGCGCCCCCGGACCATACTCCCGGCCACGCCCCTTGTCTTCGGATCCTTCGGACATCGATACCCGATCAGATTCTCGAGGCCTGCAGCGCGGTGACGATGATCCCCCGCGCGCCGACGTCGTAGAGGCGATCCATCAGCTGATTGACCTTGTCCTTGGGAACCATGACCCGCACCGCCGACCACTGCTTGTCGTGAAGCGGCGAGATGGTCGGGCTTTCGAATCCGGGAGTCACCTCCACGGCCCGCGAGACCTTGGAGACGGGGATGTCATAGTCCATGAGAACGTAGCGCTGCGCGGTGAGCACTCCCTCAAGACGGCGCTTGAGGATGACGAGACGGTCGTCGTCCTCGGCGAGACGCGGCGAACGGATGAGGATGGCCTCGGAGTGCAGAATCGGGTCGGCGAAGACGCGAAGCCCCGCGTTGCGCAGCGTCGTCCCCGTGGACACGACGTCGGCGATGAGATCCGCCACCCCCAGCTGCACCGAGGATTCCACGGCCCCGTCGAGATGGATGATGTCGGCGGAGATGCCGTGTGCCGTCAGATAGTCATGGACCAGCTTGTCGTAGGAGCTGGCCACGCGCCTGCCATCGACGTCCCTGAGCTCGGTGATGTCGGAGTCCTTGGGGGCGGCGAAGCGGAAGGTGGACGCTCCGAAGCCCAGGGGCAGGTCCTCCACGGCATCCGTTCCGGAGTTGAGCAGCAGATCGCGGCCGGTGATGCCGACGTCAATGGTCCCGCGGCCGACGTACACCGCGATGTCGAGCGGCCGCAGATAGAACAGCTCGATGCCGTTGTCCTGGTCCTCGACGACCAGCTGGCGAGGATTGTTGCGCAGACGATAGCCGGCCTCGTCGAGCATGGACCACGCCGGTTCGGACAGCATGCCCTTGTTGGGCACTGCGATTCTTAACATGAATGTCCCTTCACGGGGCGGCCCGAAGCCGCTCACAGATTCCTGTAGATGTCCTCCAGGGTTATTCCCTTGGCGATCATCATCACCTGCAGATGGTAGATGAGCTGGCTCATCTCCTCGGCGGTCCTGTCCGACCCCTCGTACTCGGCGGCGATCCAGGTCTCCCCCGCCTCCTCGGCGATCTTCTTGCCGATGGCATGCGTGCCGCGGGCGAGCTCCGCCACAGTGGAGGACCCCGGCTCCTGCCGCTCGGCCTTGTCGGTGAGTTCCGCGAACAGCGATTCGAACGTCTTCATATGGACTCTTCCGTTCCTTCCGTCCCGCGACCGCGGGCTATGCCCTGAAGGCCTTCTGCGCCGCGGACCGGATGTCCGCGATGGCCTTCGCCCTGTCCTGTGCACCGTACACGGCCGATCCGGCCACGAGCACGTCGGCGCCGGCCCCCGCCACGGTCGCGGCGGTGGAGGGACCCACGCCGCCATCCACCTGGATGCTGGTCGTCAGACCCCGCCGGGTGATCTCGTCGCGCAGACGACGCACCTTGCCCATCTGATTGGAAAGGAACTTCTGCCCGCCGAAGCCCGGCTCCACCGTCATGACGAGGACCATATCGAATTCGTCGAGGATGTCGAAGATCGGCTCCACAGGCTCGGCGGGACGCACGGCGAAGCAGGCCTTGCAGCCCATGTCGTGCAGCTGGCGGGCGAGCCTGACTGGCGCATGCGTGGCTCCCATATGGAAGCTGACGGAGGCGGCCCCCAGACGGGCGTATTCGGGCGCCCAGCGATCCGGGTCCTCGATCATGAGATGCACGTCGACGGGCAGCGACGTCACCTGGCAGATCCTGCCGACGACGGGCTCGCCAAGCGTGAGGTTCGGCACGAAATGATGGTCCATGACATCGACGTGGACGAGATCGGCAGTGGCGATGGCGTCAAGGTCGCGCTCGAGGTTGCAGAAGTCGGCGGAGAGGATGCTGGGTGCGATTCGTATGGTCATGATGCCCATTCTAGAAGAACGACGGACGGGATGGGGACGGAGGGGCTCCGAAGAAGCCGGGGCGATCTAGGATTCCGATTCCACATCGGACTCCTCGGCCTTCCCGTGCCCCGTCCCCACTGAGTTCTCTTGACCCCGTCCGTCCATCCTCCCGGCCGGAGCCCCTGTGCCATGCTCCGATGCATCATCGTGCCCCGTCCCGGCTGCACCCTCACGCTCGGCGGCCGCCTCGGCCTCGGTGACGGCGCGCAGCCGCCCGGACAGCACGGACGTGGGCGATCCCACCCTCTGGATGACGATGAAGGCCACGACCCCGAGGACGAAGACGACCATCGACACCCACACGTTGATCCGCACGCCGAGGAACTCATGCGCGAAGTCGATGCGCAGCATCTCGATCCAGGTGCGCCCGGCCGTGTACCACATGACGTACAGGGCGAACACCGATCCGGCCCGCAGCCTGTTCGCAGCCTTGCGCCCGATGACGACGAGCAGCGCGGCGCCGATGAGGTTCCAGATCATCTCATAGAGGAACGTGGGCTGGAACAGCGTGCCCGTGGGGCATGTCGACCCGTCGTAGCACTCCTCGCTCGAGCCTATGGCGCCGCCCGAGGAGTTGAGCTTCAGTCCCCAAGGCAGCGTGGTCGGGACGCCGTAGAGCTCCTGGTTGAACCAGTTTCCGAGCCGTCCTATGGCCTGGGCGACGAGAAGGCCCGGAGCCACGGCGTCGGCGAGCAGGGCCATCGGATAGTGCCGGTGCCGGCACCACGCCCAGGCGCCGAGGGCGCCGAAGAGGATGGACCCCCAGATGCCCAGACCGCCATGCCAGATGCGGAAGATCTCCACCCAGTCTCCGTTCGGCCCGAAGAAGCGTTCGGGGGTGGTGACGACGTGGTAGAGTCTGGCGCCGACGATTCCGGCCGGCACCGCGCACAGGGTGGTGTCCAGGACCTGGTCGAAGGTGCCGCCCATGCGCCTCCACCTTACGGTGAGGATGGCCACAGCGGCGATGATGCCGGTGAGCATGCACAGCGCATACATATGGATGGTGACGGGGCCGATGGTGAATTCGGACACCGTCGGGGACGGTATGTACGCCAGCGTCATTTCTGCTCTCCCTCGTCTCGTTCCCCTGAGCGGCGACGCCGCTCCGGTCCCGACGCGCCGGTCCGGTCATCGCGCCCGGACGGTTGTCCGCCCGTCACAGTCCGCGGGCGTCAGCCCTTCCGCGCCGAACGGACCCCCTCGGCAAGCTCTCGGGTACGCGCCGCCAGATCCGCGAGTCCTTGGGCGGCGGGCTTGACGGACCCGTCCCCGTCAAGCAGCGTATGGACCAGTGCCGATCCCACGATGACGCCGTCCGCATAGGAGCCGACGTGCCGCGCCTGGTCGGCGGTGGACACGCCGATGCCGACGCAGACGCGAGACGCTCCCGCCGCGCGGGTGCGGGCGACGAGACCCTCCGGGGAGGCGGACATGGTCGCCCTCTCCCCTGTGACGCCCATGCGGGAGGCCGCGTACACGAAGCCGCGGGCGTTGACGGCGGCCACGTGGAGCCGCTCATCGGTCGAGTCCGGGGACACGAGGAAGATCCGGTCCAGACCGTAGCGGTCCGAGGCCTCGATCCATTCCCCTGCCTCGTCGGGGATGAGGTCGGGCGTGATGAGACCGGCGCCTCCGGCCTCGGCAAACTCGCGGGCGAACCGCGTCACCCCATAGTGAAGGATGAGATTCCAGTAGCTCATCACCAGCGGGATGGCGCCGGCGTCGGCCACCACGTGGACGGCCTCGAACACGCGGGCGATCCGCTCCCCGGCGTCGATGGCGATCTGCGAGGCCTTCTGGATGACCGGCCCGTCCATCACGGGATCGGAGTATGGCAGGCCGATCTCGACGACGTCGACTCCGTTGTCCACGATGGTGCGGAACGCCTCCAGCGTCGTCGTCGAATCGGGGAACCCGTAGGGCAGATACCCGATGAAGGCGGGCCTGTTCTCCGTGGCCTTCAGCTCGTCGAGACGCGTGGCCGTCGCACTGGGCCGATGACTGATCCCCAGAGGCTGCCCCGAGGGGGTGGTGGCCGTCTCGTCCGATGCGATGCCGGCAGTCATGTCGTTCGTCATGTCGTTCACTCCCCGTCCACGGAGGTGCCGTGGGCCCCGTTGGCCTCCAGCGCCTTGCTCTGCTCGTCGGTGAGATAGCCGAACCAGCGTCCGGCCGTGGCCACGTCCTTGTCCCCGCGTCCGGAGATGTTGATGATCATCACGGGGCTGTCGATTCCTCTGGCCTTGAGGTCGGCGGCGGCCTTGTAGGCGCCGGCGACGGCATGGGCGCTTTCGATGGCGGGGATGATCCCCTCCGTCTCGCACAGGTCCTTGAACGCGCTCATGGCCTCGTCGTCCGTCGCCCACGAGTAGTGGACGCGCCCGAGCTCCTTGAGCCAGGCGTGTTCGGGGCCGACGGAGGCGTAGTCGAGACCCGCGGAGATCGAGTAGGTGTCCAGCGTCTGCCCCTCGTCGTTCTCAAGAAGATAGGACTTCGCGCCCTGGAAGACGCCGAGCTGGCCGGTGCCGGGGGCGAAGCGGATGGCGTGCTCGCCGGACTCGGGTCCGTGTCCGCCCGCCTCGAAGCCATACAGCTGCACGCGGTCGTCATCGAGGAACGCGTTCATGACGCCGATGGCGTTGGAGCCGCCGCCCACGCAGGCGCAGATGGCGTCCGGATGATCGATGCCGAAATCGTCCTTCAGCTGTCTCTTGGCCTCCTCGCCGATGACCTTCTGGAAGTCGCGCACCATGGTGGGGAAGGGATGCGGGCCGGCCACCGTGCCCAGCAGGTAGTGCGTGTCCTCGACGTTGGTCACCCAGTCGCGCAGCGCCTCGTTGATGGCGTCCTTGAGGATCCGGGTTCCCAGCGTGACCTCGACGACCTCGGCACCGAGCAGACGCATGCGCGCCACGTTGAGAGCCTGGCGACGGGCGTCGATCTGGCCCATGTAGATGCGGCATTTGAGGCCGAGC
>CALEGL010000332.1 GCA_937876495.1 uncultured Bifidobacterium sp. | reverse complement strand
GGAGGAGCGGATGGAGTACAGCTGCGCCATCCATCCCCACAGCTGCCCGCGCTTGAGGGGCTCGGGGAGTTCGATGCGCTCGGGGGCGCTGATGAGGGCGGCGTCCTGTGTCCTGTCCCCCACGCTGACGTGCAGCGTGTGATACCCCACCGGCAGATCGGCGGGGATGAGGATGGACGCCGTGGCCACGAAGCGATCGCCCAGCGAATACGCCTGGGACCCGTCCCCGGGACCGGCCTTGAGCGTACCGGCGTAGTCCGTGCCGTCCTCGAGGGTGATGGTGGCCTGAGGTATCTCCAGAATCCCGGTGTTCACCAGAACCCGGGATTCCGAACCCGCCGTATGCAGCAGGGTGGGCGAGACAAGGCGCTCATGTCGTTCGTCAAGGATGGCGCGAATCGCCTTGTCGATGGACTCGTCGTTCGTGGCGTCGATGCCGAGGGACTCGAGGATGGCCACCAGGACGTCATCGTCGATCTGGTGGTAGTCGTTGGACTGGCCGACATAGTCGGTTCCGATGCCGACCAGCTTCGCCAGACGGATAAGCGGGCGAGCCAGGCGTTCTGCGCTTTCGGTCTTCTCTGTCATAGCGACAAGTGTAATCCTTCGCGAATCCGCCACGCGGCCGTGACGCGCGGCGCCACGCCGCACGGAGCCACGGATGTCTATGCCATCCGTCTCGACCGTGCGGCGCGTGCCACGTCCGGATCGGGGTCGCCGGCGAGGACGTCCAGCGTCCCCGACGCGACGGAGGGGTTGAGTGCGACGGCCCGCCGGACCATGACGGCGAGCACGCGCGGCGAACCGTCGTCGCCGAGGCCCAGCCCGGCGAGGAAGCCCAGGGTGTCGGTGTCGGTGCGAGGGTCCTGGGCCCCTTCCAGCCTCATGCGCCAGGACGTGGAGGGATTGCGCAGCGCGGCCCCCCTGACCGTGACGTCCGGGTCCTTCGTGAGCCTGCCGACGAGCCAGTTCTTGTCGTTGGGGTTTCCGGCCACCGCGGCGCGGACGCGGGGGTCCGGATCCTCGGAGAGCTTGACGAGGATGTTGGGGAAGGGCATGGTCGTCGCCAGGAGGACGCGGTCGTCGACGGGAGTGGCGGCGTTGCCCGCGACGGCCTCGAGAAGAGCCGTGGCCCGGGAGAAAGCCGCCTGGTCGGATCTGTCGGGAAGGGTCCGCCGTGCCTCGGCGCTCAGCTCGGAGCTGTCCGTGGAGTGCCTCAGCCGCTCGTAGTCCACGGTCAGCGGACGGAACCCGTCATCCTGGGGCGGCGCGGCGTCACGCGTCCGCTTGGCATCCTCCGACCGCGTGGCTTCCTCGGGATCCTCGGGGCCCTCATGCTCGTCATCGGTCATGGCTCCACCATATCCCGCAACGTCCCGTCCTCCCTTCAGCCGCGTCCCGCCCACACCGCCACGTCCTGCGATCCGCGCCCCGATTCCGAATCCTCACACGACCGAATCCCCACCCGGCGCGGACTCCCGCACGACGGGAATCGCCCGGCGCACGACCCCACGGTCCTGCGGAACGAGGCGACCCGCGCTCACGCGCGCGACCTCCCCGAGGAAGCTCTCCGCCGCCGCGTCGGGAACCACCACGTCGGCCTCGACCCGATCGGAGTAGGAGGAGTCCTCACGACGTCCTCCCATGCGGGAGACCATATGGTCGAGACGATCGAGGAAGGCGTAGCCGACGACGACCTGGAAACGCCGGAATGGGACGAGACGAGCAAGACGGGCATGGTCCAGAGCCGCCGTGGCCGCGGCGGAATAGGCCCGGACCAGACCCGGCGCTCCGAGCAGCACCCCGCCGAAGTACCGCACGACGACGACCAGGGCGTTTTCGATCCGACGCGTCCGGAGCACGTCGAGAATCGGACGGGCGGCGGTTCCCGAGGGTTCGCCGTCGTCGCTCATATGGACGGCGACGGATCGCGATCCCGTCCCGTCGCCGGCCAGGACGGCCGCATGGACGACATGCCGCGCCCCGTCATGCCCGCGCCGAATCCGCAGGACGACATCCGCCACCTGGTCGGCCGACCGCGCGGGGAAGGCATAGCCGAGGAACCGCGAACGCCGCTGGTCGTATTCCGCGGCCTCGGGTCCGTCCTCGGTCGGAAGCACCGTGAACACGGCGTCATGGAGGGCGCGGAAATCACGCGTCATCGGGAAATCGGGGATTGCCGCTGAGCCGTCGGTCATCCTCCCGTCCTATCGGCACGCCCCGACCCGCCGATCCGACCGGACGACTCCGTAGAGGAGATGACGCGCCCCGTCATGCGGACGCCGCCGTCATACCGTCCCGGTCGTATCCGGTCGCAGGTCAAGACCGGGGCCCATGAGCCTTCCTACCGGACCTTGCGGAGGAACGCCACGGGCGGCGCTGCGCCCGACGTCGGACTCAGGCCCGGGCGTGCCGGGTGACGAGCTTGAGATTGACGAACTCCCGCATCCCCAGCACGCCCAGCTCACGGCCGAACCCCGAGTTCTTCACGCCTCCGAAGGGAAGCTCGGCGCTGTCCGCCCCGGCCTCGTTGACGTAGGTCATGCCGGTCTCCAGCCCGTCGGCGAAGAACTCGGCCTCGGCGGTGTCGGTGGTGAAGACGTAGGACCCGAGCCCGTACGGGCTGTCGTTGGCGACCCGCAGGGCCTCCCCCGCGTCGGACACCCGGTAGAACTGCGACACCGGGCCGAAGAACTCCTCATGCCGCGCCGACGCCCCCTCAGGGATGTCCGCGAGGATCGTGGGGCTGAAGCGGGCGCCGTGGTTGTCGGGATCGCCCATGACGAGAGTCGCGCCCTCGTCAAGAGCCCGATGAACCTGGCGACTGAGGTTCTCCGCGGCCTCCTGGGAGCACAGAGGCGCGAGGTCGAGTGCGCGGGAGGCATCGGCGAACTTCGCAAGGAACTCGTCATACAGCCCGTCGACGATGATGAACCGCTTGGCGCCGTTGCAGATCTGCCCGACGTTCTCGTAACGCGCCGCGACGCCGTAGCGCACGGTCTCGTCGAGGTCGTCCGTGCTCATGACGATGAAGGGGTCGTTGCCGCCCAGCTCGCAGACGACCTTCTTCAGGGCGCGGCCGGCCTCGGCGGCCACCGCGCGGCCGGCCCGTTCCGAGCCCGTCAACGAGACGCCCCGGACCCGGGGGTCGGCGATGATGTCGGCCACCTGGTCCGTGGTCGCGTACACGTTGACGAAGGCGCCGTGCGGGAATCCGGCCTCGAGGAAGGCGGATTCCATGGCCGCCGACGACTTCGGGCACAGCGAGGCATGCTTGAGGATCACGGTGTTGCCGATGAGCAGGTTGGGACCGGCGAAGCGGGCCACCTGGTAGTAGGGGTAGTTCCAGGGCATGATGCCCAGCAGAGGGCCCACGGGGAGCTTCCTGACGACGGCCGCGCCGCCGGCGACGCGGTCGACGGGCATGTCGGCGAGCAGCTCGCGGGCATGGTCGGCGTAGTAGGCGTAGATCTGCGCGGAGAACTCGACCTCACCGACGGCCTCCTCGACGGATTTGCCCATCTCGTGGTGGATGATGTCGGCCAGCTCGTCCTTCCGTCTCATGTAGATCTCCACGACGTTGTGCATGAGCCGGATGCGCGAGTCCAGCGACGAGACACGCGACCATTCGTGCCAGGTGCGGTCCGCGGAGGCGACGGCCTCCCTGACCTGGTCATCGGTGAAGGTCTCGTATTCCTCCTCGACCTCGCCCGTGGCGGGGTTGGTGACTGCGTACATG
>CALEGL010000331.1 GCA_937876495.1 uncultured Bifidobacterium sp. | reverse complement strand
CGCTTCAACCGCATGGACCGCGAGAAGTTCGGCCGCGTCGACGGCGTCACCGACCACGACTTCTACACCAACTCCTTCCACTACCCGGTATGGTTGTCGCCGACGCCGATGGAGAAGCTCGACTACGAGAAGGACTTCCCCTACTACGCGGCCGGCGGCTTCATCCACTACTGCGAGTTCCCCTGCCTGCAGGCCAACCCCCAGGCCCTCGAAGCGGTGTGGGACTACGCCTACAACATCGGCATCGGATACCTCGGCACGAACACGCCCATCGACCACTGCTTCGTGTGCGGCTTCGAAGGCGACTTCGAGCCCACCGAGGAGGGCTTCAAGTGCCCGGAGTGCGGCAACGCCGACCCGGACAAGTGCAACGTCACCAAGCGCACCTGCGGATATCTCGGCAATCCGGTCCAGGGGCCCATGGTCCACGGCCGGCACGAGGAGATCGCCCATCGCGTCAAGCACATGAGCGGCGAAACCGGACACGTCTCCCTCGCCGACGGCTCGGACCGCGAATGGTTCGAGGAGACCAAGTAGCGCATGACGCTGCATGACTTCGCGCCGACGGACAGACGTCGTGGGCCATCCGTGCCCAGCCCGCTGACCAACAACCCCAGGGCCGGCCAGTGGAGCAGCGAACGGATGAGCCACGGCATGGTCGCCGACTACAAGCGGCTGCTGATGACCGACGGTGAGGGCATCCGGTGCTCGCTGTACGTCTCCGGCTGCCCCTTCCACTGCGAGCAGTGCTACAACGCGTCCATCTGGGACTTCCGCGCCGGACATCCCTACACCCCCGAGCTCGAGGCGCGCATCATGGCCGACCTGGCGCTCGACTACGTCCAGGGCATCACCTTCCTCGGCGGCGAGCCGCTGCTCAACACCGGGGTTCTCCTGCCGCTCGCGAGGAGGATCAGGCAGAGCTTCGGGCATTCCAAGGACATCTGGTGCTGGACCGGATACACGTGGGAGGAGCTCATGCGGCCGGGGGAGACGCCCGACAAGCTCGAGCTGCTCCATCTCGTCGACGTTCTCGTCGACGGGCGCTACATCCGCACCCTGCACGATCCGCTGCTGCAGTTCCGCGGCTCCAGCAACCAGCGCATCCTCGACGTGCCGCGGTCGTTCGAGGAGAGACGCCCGGTCATCTGGCCGAAGCTGCACGATCAGAAGCGCTTCATCCCCGAGGTATACGGCAAGGACCGCAGCGCGGGGGAGGGCTCCGCCTCCTGACGACCGGGTCCTGGGGCGCGACGCCCCCGACGTGCCGACGGGAGCGGGTCGCTGCCTGACGGCACGTCCGGCGACGCGACACTCCCGGGAATGTCGGCTGAATCACGCTGTGGGGGAACGTCCGGGCCGGGGGTGCCTACTACATTACGTAGAAGAGGGACCGGCGCAATGGTGCCGCCGGCACCACGTGAGGGGTGCCGCGACATGCCGCGTGCGGACGGCCGAGCGGTAAGGACGGTCAGGTGGAGAGTTCACAGGCGTTGATGGAGGCGCGGACCGCGGTCCGCGAGAGGACCGCGGCCGCGGCCCCTTCGGACGGGACGCCGAGCGGGCCCCATCGGACCATCAGAATCGGGCTCGACATCGGTTCGACCACGGTCAAGGCCGTCGCACTGGGTGACACCGCCTCCCTTGACGACGTCCTCTTCTCCGACTATCGCCGGCATCACGCCAACGTCCGCGCCACCGTCGCCGGCCTGCTGACGGACATCCGCGCCTCCCTGGAGACCATCGGCCGAGGGGACGAGCCGGTGCGGCTGGCCATCACCGGCTCCGGCGGCCTCACGCTTGCGGGGAACCTCCACGTGCCGTTCGTCCAGGAGGTGATCGCCGAGACCCGCGCCATCGACGAGCGCATCCCCGAGGCCGACGTCATCATCGAGCTCGGTGGCGAGGACGCGAAGATTACCTATCTCAAGCCCACGCCCGAGCAGCGCATGAACGGCTCCTGCGCCGGCGGCACGGGCGCGTTCATCGACCAGATGGCCACGCTTCTGGACGTCGACGCCTCCGGTCTGAACGACCTGGCGAAGGACTACACGAACCTGTATCCGATCGCCTCGCGCTGCGGCGTCTTCGCGAAGACCGACCTGCAGCCCCTCATCAACGACGGAGCGGACAGGCGTGACCTCGCCGCCTCCATCTTCACCGCCGTCGCCACGCAGACCATAGCGGGACTGGCCGCCGGCCGACCCATCCACGGCACCGTCGTGTTCCTCGGCGGCCCCCTGTTCTTCCTCTCGGGGCTGCGGGACGCCTTCGGCCGGGCGTTGGAGGGCAAGGTCGACCATTTCGTCACGCCCGAGAACGCCCATCTCTACGTCGCCTACGGGGCGGCGCTTCTGGCCGATGACGACGACCAGCTCGAAGGCTCCGAGCGTTTCGAGGCCCGCACCTGCGAGGACATCCTCCAGGGGCTCGAACGGCTGAAGAACATGCCCAGCGACACCCCCACGATGCCCGCGCTGTTCGCCACGGAGCGGGACCGCCGCGACTTCGATGAGCGCCACCATCGCGAGCATGTGCGCATCGGCACGCTGGACGGCGCCCGCGGCCCGCATTTCCTGGGCATCGATGCCGGCTCGACCACCATCAAGGCCACTCTCGTCAACGACGACCGCGACATCGTCTGGCAGTCCTACGCCACCAACGACGGCAGTCCGCTCACCGCCGCCGTCGACATCGTCCGGCGCATCGAACACGACCTGCCCGACGGCGCCTGGATCGCCCGCTCCTGCGCCACCGGCTACGGCGAGGGGCTCATCACCACCGGACTGCATCTCGACGAGGGCGTCGTCGAGACCATGGCCCATTATCGCGGGGCCGAGATGGTCAGCCCCGGAGTGACCGCCGTCATCGACATCGGCGGGCAGGACATGAAGTACCTCGCCATCACCGACGGCGTCATCGACTCCATCGCCGTCAACGAGGCCTGCTCCTCCGGCTGCGGCTCCTTCCTGCAGACCTTCGCCCAGTCCATGGGCATGAGCATCCAGGAGTTCACCCAGGCGGCCCTCAAGTCCACGCATCCGGTGGACCTCGGCTCGCGCTGCACCGTGTTCATGAACTCCTCCGTCAAGCAGGCACAGAAGGAGGGCGCCTCGATGGAGGACATCGCCGCCGGGCTGTGCTACTCCGTCGTGCGCAACGCGCTGTACAAGGTCATCAAGCTGCGCGACGCCGACGTGCTCGGCGACACCGTCGTCGTCCAGGGGGGCACCTTCCTCAACGACGCCGTGCTCCGCGCCTTCGAGCTGCTCACCGGGCGCGAGGTCACGCGGCCCAACATCGCCGGCCTCATGGGCGCCTATGGGGCCGCGCTCACCGCGCGCATGCACTACGTCGACCAGGCGGAGTCCGACCCGACCACCTCGCATACGCGTTCGGGCATACTCGCGGGTGACGAGCTCGACGGCCTGTCCATGACCTCCGAGCGGGACGTGTGCCGGCTGTGCCAGAACCACTGCAAGCTCACCATCACCACCTTTCAGGACGGCTCGCGCTACGTGACGGGCAACCGCTGCGAACGCGGCGGTGATGCCAGGCGCAAGCGCTCCGACCGGCCGAACCTCTACGACTACAAGTACAAGCGCATCTTTGGCTATCGCAGGCTCACCGACAAGAAGGCCACGCGCGGCGAGATCGGCATCCCGCGCGTGCTCAACATGTACGAGGACTACCCCTTCTGGTTCACGCTGCTGACGGACCTCGGCTTCAAGGTCATGATCTCCGGCCGCTCCAGCCACGAGCTGTTCGAGACGGGCATCGAGTCCATCGCCTCCGAGAACATCTGCTACCCGGCCAAGCTCGTTCACGGGCACATCCGCTGGCTGCTCGACAAGGGCGTCAAGACGATCTTCTACCCGTGCGTCTCCTACGAGGAGAACCTCGTCGCCCACGCCGACAACCACTACAACTGCCCGGTCGTGGCCAACTACCCCGTGGTCATCGAGGCGAACATGCCCGAGCTGCGGCAGGAGGGCGTGCGCTACATGCGCCCGTACTTCAACCTCGCCAATCGCGAGCTCATGGCCAAGCGCATCGTCGAGGAGTTCGCCTGGGCGCATGTGACGCCCGAGGAGGCCGAGCGGGCCGTGAAGGCCGCCTACGCCGAGGATGCCCTGGCCAAGCACGACGTCCAGCAGGAGGGGCTGCGCGCCCTCGCCTACATGAAGGAGCACGACTGCAGGGGCATCGTCCTGGCCGGACGCCCCTACCACGTCGACCCTGAGGTCAACCACGGCATCCCCGAGACCATCTGCGCCCTGGGGATGGTGGTGCTGTCCGAGGACTCCATCTGCGAGCTCAAACCCGGGCAGGATCTGCATCTGAGCGACTACCTGGGCAAGGACGAGCGCGACCCGCGGGCCAAGGACGCCGGCGGGTTCCGATACGCCGAGCCCGTGGACGCCCCGAAGCTGCCGCTGCGCGTCACCAACCAGTGGGCCTACCATTCGCGGCTGTACGCCGCAGCGAACTTCGTGGCCTCGTATCCGGGCCTCGAACTCGTCCAGCTCAACTCCTTCGGATGCGGGCTCGACGCCATCACCACCGACCAGGTCTCCGAGATCCTCGCCGACAAGGCCGACGTGTACACGCAGCTCAAGATCGACGAGGTGAGCAACCTCGGCGCCGCGAAGATCCGTCTGCGCTCGCTCAAGGCCGCCGTCGAGGAGCGCGAGGCCAACAAGGCACGCCAGGCGGCAGCCGTCGATCCTCGCGGGGACACCGCCATATCGGGGGCCGCGGCGGCTGCCGGAAGCCCCGACGGCGCGCCCCTCGAGGAGGACCGCCGTCTCGAGGAGCAGCGCCTCGAGGAGGCCCGGCGGCGTCTGTCCGAGGCCGAGAAGGCCGTCGCCGAGGCCCGCGCGCAGCTTGAAAGTCTGTCCGGCTCCGCGGCGGAGGGGGAGGAATCGGGGGAGGCGAGGGGCCCGACGGTCGGGGGCGGAGGCGGGCCGGCTGCGGCTGCGGCAACGCGAGCG
>CALEGL010000330.1 GCA_937876495.1 uncultured Bifidobacterium sp. | reverse complement strand
ATGGTGATGGCCACGGAGAACGCGGGAAGAATCAGAGCACTGATCTCCAGTTGTCCGCTGACATTGCCAATGGGGAAAATTCCCATTTGTATGCAGAGTATCTGCATCAGCACGGCTCCGACGAAGAAGGTCGGCATGCCCTGACAGATCGCGTTCAGCACCCTGACCACTCCGGAGGCAATCCGTGAATGAGTCGCCACGACCAGAACGGCAAGCGGAATCGCAATCACGACCGCGAAGACCGCGGCAAGAACCATGATGATCAGGGTCACTGGCAGACGTGTCGCAATAAGCTCCACCACGGGGACCTTCGTCGCATAGGACGTGCCCAGATCCCCGCGGCAGAGATCCCCCAGAAACCGCAGATACTGCTTCCAGAGTGGATCGTTCAGACCCCAGGCCTGCCGGAGACTGTCGAGGGCCTGGGGTGTGGCCTTGGGACCCAGCGCTTGGACGGCAGGGTCTCCGGGTGTCATCTTCATCAGGAAAAACGTCAGCGTGGCGCATCCCCACACCGTCGGGATCAGCGCCAGAAGACGCTTCCCGATGTACAACGCTTTCTCTTTGGACATCGCTCAGACCTTTCCTGTTACCGGCTGCGTGCGAATCCCTCGGACTAGAGCGACGCGAGGACCTCGTCAAGGATCGCGAGGCCCTCGTCGATGTCGGACGTTGTCGAATTGAGCGGAGCCGCAAAGCGGATGGCGTTATGATCCGCACCGCAGCCAAGTAAAATGAGCCCCTTGTCAAGGGCCTTCGTCGACACCTCATGGAACAGCTCCGTACCGTTGCGCCCGTCAAGCTCACCGAACTCGATGGCCAACATCATTCCGACGCCACGGACGTCCACGATGAATGGATACTTCTTCTGCAGATTAAGAAGCTTCGACTTGAAATAGGCTCCGACGGTAGCGCTGTTCTCCACGATGTGCTGCTTCTCAAACTCGTCAAGCACGACGAGACCCGTCGCGCCGGCCACGGGGTTGGCGCCGAAGGTGGTCCCGTGCATGCCTGGGCGCCACTTCTCCATCAGGCTCCTAGTCGACACCACCGCGCTCATCGGGAGCCCGCCGGCGATGGCCTTGCCCAGGGTCATGATGTCGGGAATGACGCCGGAATGCTCGCCGGCGAACATCTTTCCGGTTCGTCCGTAACCTGCTTGGATCTCGTCGAAGACGAGGAGAATCCCATACTTGTCGGCCAGTTTCCGCAGTCCCTGCAAGAAGCTGGGGTCGGGGACAACATAGCCGCCTTCACCTTGAACCGGCTCGACGTAGAAGCAGGCCACCTCTTCGGGAAGAACCACATACTTGAAAAGTTTCTCGATCTCTCCGAGGCACCATTCAGCCCGCTGCTTGGCATCGTATCCGTCGGGGCACAGGTCGCGGGAGGGATAGGGAGCAAAATGCACCCCTCCCATCACCGGTTCAAGCCCCTTACGATAGAATGCATTGGACGCGGTGATGCTGATGGCGCCCATCGTCCTACCGTGGAAGGATCCCATGAAGGCGATGACGTCAGGTCTGCCCGTGGCGACGCGTGCCAGCTTGATGGCCCCGTCCGTCGCTTCGGCCCCGCCGTTGGAGAACATGACGGTGTCAAGGTCGCCCGGAACGATCTCGGCAATCCTCTTCGCCAGCTCCAGAGTGCTCGGATAGCTGACCACGTTGAACGACGCCGTCAGAAGCTTCTCAATCTGCTTCTTCGCGGCCTCGACCACGGTGGGATAGGCGTGCCCCAGCGCGTTGACGCAGATTCCCTGGACCCAGTCGATGTATCTCTTGCCCGTGACGTCCCACAGGTACTGGCCCGATCCCCTTTCGGCGACAACGTCCGTGGCCTTGGCGACCGACGGGCTGAGATACCTCTCGTAGTCCTTGAGCGTTACTTGGGAATCATCGATTGTCTGCGTCATGATGCAACGTCCTTCCTTCTCTTTCGGTGTATCCTCCGGGCCTTTCGGCTCATGCGAGAATCATTGCTCTCCGAGAGGGGAGTGACAATGTCCATGCGTCCACGGAAAAGGGAAAAATGGATGAATCGTCCAAAAACCGAAGGAATGAAACATACCGGACGCCGTGACGTCGGAGGGCGGGGACGCCAACCAGCGCCCGCAGACCCGCGGTTACGTCCGCAGCTTTGAGGGCGTCGACGGACACGCAAGGATACATGGGAT
>CALEGL010000329.1 GCA_937876495.1 uncultured Bifidobacterium sp. | reverse complement strand
GGACTGTCGGACGCCGTCGGCCGGAGGCGGTGACGCGGGTGTCGGTCTGGCTCGGTGTGGACCTCGGTGACGCACGTGTCGGTCTTGCGATGTCCGATCCGGAGCTTACGCTCGCCCATCCCGCCGGTAACGTCGAAGCTCACGGCGACTCCTTCCGCGCGCTGGACGACGTCCTCGACGTCATCAGGGACTCCCGCGTCTCCCGTGTGGTCATCGGGCTTCCTCTGCTACTGAACGGCGAGGAGGGATCCAGCGCGCACAAGGCCCGCCGATGGGGGCGCAGCCTGGGACGGCGTCTCGAGACGACGCCGGTAGATCCGGCACATCCGGCGGATCTACCGGTGGGATGCGGCCTTCCGGTCATCGTGTTCCAGGACGAGAGACTAAGCACGGTCACGGCCCACGGGCATCTGCGGCAGGCGAGCGTCGATGGTCGCCGCCATCGCCCATTCGTCGACCAGGAGTCGGCGGTCATCATCCTTCAGGCGGCGCTTGACGCCGCGGCCGGGAATCCACCGACGGAAGGGGATTCGCATGTCGGATAGCAGCACGCCGGGAGGCGCGACCGGTTCCGATGACTCGGGACGGGGAAACGGTCCCGACGGACCCTCCGGGGATGCACCCACCGGGAGGTTCCCTGCCGTCGGTGGAACCGCCCCTTCAGAAGACGCGAATATCCCGACGCCACCGGCTTCCGACGAACGGGCGGCGGATGACGAGGCACCCGTGGATCTTGGCGAATTCTTCGACAGCCATGCGGAATGGACGGGCGACGACCCCGTCCCTCCGACGCCGTCCGCGATTGGGGACTCCGCGGACCATCCCGAACCCGGGACCCCGTCGCCGACCGCCCTGTCACGACGCTCCCGCCGCATGCGCCAACGTCGTCACCGCCCCCGTCGCGGCCCCATCGTCGTCATAGTGGTCGTCGCGGCCGTCATCCTGTCGCTGCTCGCGGTAGGCGTCCATGCGGGATATCGGACGCTGTCCGGGTGGAGAGTCGGCATGGCGTCATCGACGTCGGCCAGTCTCGACTACCCAGGCCCCGGAACCGGAAGCGTCGAGTTCACCGTCTCCACCGGCGAGAGCGTAAGCCCCGTCGCCGAACGCCTGGTGAAGGCGTCCGTCGTCAAGACGGCCGACGCGTTCTCCAGCGTCGTGGCCGCCAACGGCAGCACCCTCCACCCCGGCACCTACGAGCTGAAGAGGCCTACGTCCGCCCCCGACGCCGTCCCCATCCTGTCCGGCCCGAGCAAGGCGCCGGGCGTGCTT
>CALEGL010000328.1 GCA_937876495.1 uncultured Bifidobacterium sp. | reverse complement strand
CGTGACGGACATGCGGCCCGCGTCGTGGTGAACGCCCTCAGGGATCGGCATGTCCTCGTCTCCGCGTCCGGAGCCGACGCCTCCGTCCTTAAGGTCCGTCCGCCGCTGGTGCTCACCGACGCCGACGTCGACCGCTTCCTTGAGGCCCTTGCCGAGGTCAGGGACGCCGGTCTGTTCGACTGATTCGCCGTCTGTCGGACCCGCTCCAGGATGCCCATCCACGCCGCCCGTTCCGTTCCCGTCGGACCCGCTTCGTCCCGATGACGTCCCCCGGCATGTGCGGGAAACGGGCAGTTTGCGCGTCCGACGTGGTGCGGGCCGGATGCGCGCGGCTACGATGGTGCCGGCAGAGAAACGACGGCGTCGGCGTCTCAGGGTGCGCCACGACCCGTCCCGAGAGCGAAGGATGGCTACGATGCCCAGGATGTTCGGAACCGATGGCGTTCGCGGACTGGCGAACAAGGACCTGACGGCGCGTCTGGCGCTCGACCTGGGGGATGCGGCTGTGCGGGTGCTGGGAAATTCCGCGGGGGAGGGCCGTCCCGAGGGTCGTCGTCGTGCGCTGGTCGGTCGCGATACCAGGGTGTCGGGCGACTTCCTGGCTTCGGCGCTGTCGGCGGGGATGAGCGCCGGGGGCTTCGACGTCATCGACGCGGGCATCATCCCCACGCCCGGAGTGGCGTATCTGAGCACGGTGCTCAACGTGGAGATGGGCGCGGTGATATCCGCCTCCCACAACCCCATGCCCGACAACGGCATCAAGTTCTTCGCACGGGGCGGCTTCAAGCTTCCGGACGCCAAGGAGGACGAGATCGAATCCGTCCTCGGACAGGACTGGGAGCGTCCCACGGGGGCCGGCGTCGGACGCATCAGCCATGACATGGTGACCGCCACCAACCTGTACATCGACCACCTGGTCTCCACCATCGCTCCCATCGGATCGGACAAGGTCCAGCCCAAGCCTCTGCGCGGTCTCAAGATCGTCGCCGACTGCGCGAACGGGGCCACTTCGGTGGTCGCCCCGGAGGCCCTGCGCCGGGCCGGAGCGGACGTGAACGTCATCAACGCCTCCCCGGACGGCTACAACATCAACCGCAATGCGGGAAGCACCCATCCCGAGCAGCTCCAGGCGATGGTGCGCGCCTCGGACGCCGTCATGGGGGTGGCCTTCGACGGCGACGCCGACCGCTGTCTGGCGGTCGACGAGGACGGCACGCTCGTCAACGGCGACCAGATCATGGGCATCCTCGCCCGCGCGAAGAAGCGCGACGGCAAGCTCAACCACGACACGCTCGTCGTCACGGTGATGAGCAATCTGGGCCTCAAGCTCGCCCTGAAGGACATGGGCATCTCGGTGGCGCAGACGAACGTCGGCGACCGCTACGTGCTCGAGGAGATGCTGCGCGGCGACTATTCGATCGGCGGCGAGCAGTCCGGCCACGTCATCAACCGCGAGTTCGCCACCACGGGCGACGGGACGCTCACCGCGCTGACGCTGTGCGACGAGGTCGTGCGTTCGGGTCGGAGCCTCAAGCAGCTTGCGGCGGACTTCCCGCAGCTGCCGCAGCAGCTCATCAACGTGCCGCATGTCGACAAGATGGCGGCGACGACGAACGCGAAGGTGCAGGCCGCCGTCGAGCGCGAATCCAGACTGCTCGGCGATACCGGCCGCGTGCTGCTGCGCCCCAGCGGCACCGAGCCGGCATCGCCGAGCAGTCTGGATTCTGCCCCTTATCCACATCTTCGAGCCCACGAGACTAAGGCGAATCTCGTATGCCGTCCTCCGCTTGA
>CALEGL010000327.1 GCA_937876495.1 uncultured Bifidobacterium sp. | reverse complement strand
CAGATGTGTGATCAGCGCTGTCTAATTCGTCGGCAGGGTCAGGTGTTTAGACGGAACGGGGTTCAATCCAGCCGGCTCCGGGGATTAATCAGAAAGCCGACGGCCGGATGCGGTCCGAGGAAGCGCCGGCACGCCTAACGGTCGGACCCCGCCCAATCGACGACGGCCTCGATGTTGTTGCCGTCGGGATCGAGAACGAAGGCCGCATAGTACCCGGGATGGTAGGCGCGCGGTCCGGGCGCCCCGTTGTCCGTCCCTCCGGCCTTCAGCGCGGCCTCATGGAAGGCGCGCACGGCGTCCTGGCTCGTCGCGCGGAAGGCGATATGGGTCACCGGCGTCGCGCGCCGGGATTCATCGGACCTGTCGCCGTCCGTCGGGTCCTCCCCGGAGGAGGGTCCTTGCGCCGGGCCATCCGTCATGCCGTCCTGCGCCGGCGAGACATAGAAGTCGGAGCGCGGGGTGCCGTCATCGACGCCGAATCCCAGCGTCGGCTCGTGATGAGCCTTGACGACGTACCCCAGAGGGGCGAGCGCCTGACGGTAGAAGCGGATGGACCTGTCGATGTCGCGAACCCTGAGCGTGATGTGGTCGATCATGCCTCCCAGGCTAGTCGGAACACGGCGCCTCGCATCCACCTGCGCCATCGCCAGCCGTTTCAGCGAACATCCAGAAACCGTCCAGCGCTTTCCCGCGTCATCCCCATATGGTGGTGACCGTCATATGAGCCGGACATCAGAGGAATGCGATGTGCTGGGAGGCATGACGGAAACAATGAACGACCAACAGCCCCGGATGACCACCCACCAGCCACCGACGTCCCGGAGTGCGTCTTCCGGCGTCGCCGGCCGCATGTCCCACGGCGTCATCGGTCTGGGAGAGCCCCGCCCGGTGGACGTCGACATCGTCATCCCCGTCTACGACGAGGAGCAGGCTCTGGAGGGATCCGTGCGCGCCCTGTGCGCCTATCTCTATGACACGCAGGGCACGGCGAGCCCGTTCAGCTGGAACGTCGTCATCGCCGACAACGCCAGCACCGACTCCACCTGGGCCATCGCCCGAGGCCTGCACGAGCGCTGGCCCCTGCAGGTGCGCGCCATGCACATCGACCGCAAGGGCCGCGGCTTCGCGCTCAAGGTGTCCTGGCTGTCCTCACGGGCGCGGGTGGTGGCGTACATGGACGTCGACCTGTCCACGGACATCCGCCACACCGGCCGGCTCGTCCTTCCCCTGCTGCGCGGCGAGGCGGACCTGTCCTGCGGCTGCCGTCTGGACCCCCGCTCCTCCGTCACCCGCTCCTGGACGCGGGAGACGATATCCCGCACCTACAACAGGATGCTGCGCTCGTATCTGGGAGCCCGGTTCCGCGACGCCCAGTGCGGGTTCAAGGCGATGACCCGCGCGGCCGCCGGCGCCCTCCTCCCCCAGGTGCGGGACGACGAGTGGTTCTTCGACACCGAGCTGCTCATGAAGGCCCAGCGCATGGGCATGCGGCTCGTCGAAGTGCCGGTGCACTGGGTCGAGGACAAGGGGACCACGGTGAACATTCCCGACACGGTCGCGAAGGATCTCCGGGGCATGCGACGGCTGAAGCGCGAATCCGCCGTCAGGCTCCTGGGAACCGGCGGGGATGAGGGCACGGGTGTCGCCGACGACTCGTCCGGCGCCCATGCCATGACCGGCGCGGTTCCCTACGGCCGGTTCAGGGCATCGCAAAACGGGACCACCGCATCCACGACAGTTCGTCAAGACCCGTCCTCCCCCGCATCGCCGCTCTCCTGGGGAGAGACCGGCCAGCGGACGCTTCCCGGCTCGCTGATGCTCACCACGGCACCGGGGACCGCAACGCCCATCGACCTCGTCTCGAAAGGATCACGCCGATGATTCGCTTCCGTCGCCGGACCCGGGAGGACGTCTCCGACATCCTGCTGTACCGCATGCCACGCCGCACGAAGCGCGATCGGGCTCTTCTGGCACTGCTGCTCGCCGCCTCGGCCGTGGTGTTCCTCGTCAATCTCACGGTCTCCGGCTATGCGAACGAGTTCTATTCGGCCGCCGCGCAGGCGGGGTCCATGGACTGGACGGCGTTCCTCTTCGGCTCGCTCGACCCCGGCAACGCCATCACGGTCGACAAGCCGCCGGCCTCCATCTGGGTCATGGCGCTGTCGGTGAGGCTTCTCGGCCTGAGCTCGCTGTCCATCCTGCTGCCGCAGGCGCTGATGGGCATCGCCACGACCTGGCTGATCTACGCCACCGTCCGCCGCCACTGGGGCAACGCCACCGGTCTTGGCGCGGGACTGGCGTTCATCCTCACGCCCGTGGCGGCGCTGATGTTCCGCTTCAACAACCCGGACGCTCTGCTCGTGCTGCTCATGACGGGCGCCTCCTACGCGGTGCTGCGCTCCCTCGAGTACCGTCCGACGAGACGCGGCAGCCGTCGCCGCACATGGTGGATGGTGCTGGCCGGCGTGCTCATCGGCTTCGGATTCCTCACCAAGCAGCTGCAGGTGCTGCTGGTGCTTCCGGGCTTCGCCGTGGCCTTCCTCATGGCCTCCCCCACTCGCATCCCCCGCCGGATCGCCGACGGGCTCGCGGCCGTGGCGGCGATGGTCGTCTCCGCCGGATGGTGGGTGCTGCTCACCGTGCTCGTCCCCGCCTCGGACCGCCCGTACATCGGCGGCTCCCAGAACAACTCCTTTCTCGAGCTCACCTTCGGCTACAACGGCCTCGGGCGGCTGACCGGCGACGAGGAGGGCTCCGTGGTTGGCGGCACCGGCACCGGCGGCGGCATGTGGGGGTCCACGGGCTGGACGCGTCTGTTC
>CALEGL010000326.1 GCA_937876495.1 uncultured Bifidobacterium sp. | reverse complement strand
TGAAGGGCTCGTCCGCCCAGGCCGCCGCACCCTTCCCCGCCGCAGCGGGTCCGGCCGTCCGGAGGATCGCATGGCGTCCCGCGACAAGCAGGCTGTCGGGGGCCCGCCGGAAGTCGTAGGTCGTGTCCCCGAGCCCCAGGGGGCGCATGATGCGGGACTCGATGTACGAGGCGGGCTCCTCGCCGGTGACCGTGCGGATGACCTGCCCGAGCACCGCGTAGCCGAGATTGGAGTACTCGTATCCCTCCCCGGGAGAGAACACGGTGCGCACGCCGCGTCGCAACATCGCCAGCAGGTCGTCCGCGCCGACCGACTCCTGCCGGTCGGCCCAGGCATCGTCGGTCGCGAGCCCCGACCGCATGGACAGGAGGTCGGCCACCGTGATGCCGGGGTCGTCATCGCGGAAGCGGATGACATGCGACATCTCCGGAATGAGGTCGGACACGGGCTGGTCGAAACGCACCAGCCCCTTCCACACCAGGCGCAGCACGGCCGCGGCGGTGAAGCTCTTGCTCATCGAGGCGATGCGGAACCTCAGATGCGTCAGCGTCGCCTCGCCCCTGCCCTCCGCGTCCGGACCGCCGCCGGAGGCGTGGACGATGCCCGATCCGTCGAACACCGCATAGACGTAGGAGGGGGACCGGCCCTCCCGCACCAGGGACCCCATGATGCGGTCCGTCTCGGCGAGCGTCGCCTGGGACGGCCCGTCGTCCCCGGTCCACCGTAAGAGGCCTCTGGCATCCATTCCCTCGTCCCTTCCCCCGTCGTCCTCCCGGACGTCGCCGGATCCCTGGCGGTCGACTCGCCGGCCGGGCATGAGTGTACCCCCGTGCGGTTTCGCGCGGGGCGTGTCCCGCGGTGCTGGGAGACTCGCGCATGACGACGCCGTCGTCTCCGGCCCCGCGCTCGCCATCGGGTAAGGTGGAGTTTGCCCGTCCCCATGCGGAACCGGGCGTAGAGAACCAGGGAGATGCGTGCGTATGGCCCATGTCACCGATTTCGCCGAGGCGGGATTCGACTCGCTCCACCAGGAGCTGCAGTGGAGGGGGCTGATCGCGCAGTCCACCGACCCGAAGCAGCTTGCCGAGGCGCTGGACGGCGACCCGATCACCTTCTACTGCGGATTCGACCCGACCGCGGCGTCGCTTCACGTCGGCAACCTGGTCCAGCTCATCATCATGCGGCATCTGCAGGCCGCGGGGCATCATCCCATCGCTCTCGTCGGCGGAGCCACGGGACTCATCGGCGACCCCCGCCAGAGCGGCGAACGCACCCTCAACCCCCGCGACGTGGTCGCCGGATGGGCGGAGCGTCTGCGCGCGCAGATCGGCGGCATCCTCGAGACCTCCGGCGACAACCCCGTGCGCTTCGTGAGCAACTACGACTGGACGGCGTCCATGTCGGTCATCGACTTCCTGCGCGACGTGGGCAAGAACTTCCGTCTGGGCACGATGCTGTCCAAGGACGTGGTGGCCCGCAGGCTGAAGTCCGAGGACGGAATCTCCTTCACGGAGTTCAGCTACCAGGTGCTGCAGGGCAACGACTTCCTCCATCTGTACGACGCCTTCCGCTGCACCTTGGAGATCGGCGGCTCCGACCAGTGGGGCAACCTCACCTCGGGACTCGATCTCATCCGCAAGGTGCGCGGGGTCACGGTGAACGTGTTCACCAGCCCCATCATCACGGACGCCCAGGGTCACAAGTTCGGCAAGTCGGAGGGCAACGCGGTCTGGCTGGATCCGGCCATGCTCAGCCCCTACCGCTTCTACCAGTTCTGGTTCAACCGCCCGGACGCCGAGGTCGTCGGCCTGCTGAAGACCTTCACCTTCCTGCCGAAGGCGGAGATCGAGCGTCTCGCCGAGGAGACGACGACGAATCCGGGGGCGCGCGAGGCCCAGAGGACCCTCGCCTGGGAGGTCACCTCCCTGGTGCATGGCGAGGATGCCACGCGCCAGGCCATCGCGGCGTCTCTCGCGCTTTTCGGACGTGGCGGAGACCTCAAGGACGTGGACGAGGCGACGTTGGAGTCCGCCCTCGAGGGGCTCGGCGTGGATGACGGCCAGGGAGGCACGCGCCTCGCCACGGCGGAGCCGGGCGTCCGCGTCACCCAGGCGGGCGTGCTCGCCGGACTGTTCCGTTCGGTCTCCGAGGCCCGCAAGACCATCGCCTCCGGAGGCGTGTACCTTAACAACGCCCGTGTCGGGGACGTCGACGCGGTCATCGGCGAGGACGATTTCCTCCACGGGCGCTTCGCGCTGCTGCGCCGCGGGAGGAAGTCTCTGGGGGTCATCAGCCGCGGGTGACTCGGGCCCGCGGCCGGACGCGGCGACGGGACGGGGTCGGGACAGCGCGTCCGCGCCCGCCTGGTCGCGGCGCCTCACGGCACACGGGGCCGGGCGACGCGCGCATCGACATTCGCATACACTCACATCGTCAGCAAAGGACGGATATGGCACAGGAAGAACATCACTCATCCCAGGACGGGTCCTCCGGAAGACCCCGCGCCTCGCGCGGTCCAGGGTCCGTCTCCTATACAC
>CALEGL010000325.1 GCA_937876495.1 uncultured Bifidobacterium sp. | reverse complement strand
GGCGAATCCACCGCGCAGGTCCACGGCATCCTCGATGTCCTGCGCCCCGTCAGCACGTCCGTCGTGTACCGCAGCACGCTCGACTGCACGCAGGGAGCCATCGGGCAGCTCTGGCAGCAGCTCGGCGCCGGCACCAGCAAGCTGGGCATGCCGACCACCTGCGAGATCTCCTACGCGGCCGGCAGCGACAAGTATGGCGATGGCTATCCAGCCGGCGTCTACCAGAACTTCGAGCACGGCCGCATCTACTGGGATTCCGCCCATCGGGCCAGGGCCGTCTATGGCGCCATGGCGAACAAGTGGGCCTCCCTCGGGCGTCTCAAGGGACTCGGCATCCCTCTGCAGAGCGAGAAGGATGGTCTGAAGAGGGGTGGTGCCGCCCAGGTGTTCCAGGGCGGGCAGATCCACTGGTCCTCCGCGTCCCAGGCGCATGTCACGAAGGGCGCCATCCAGTCCTACTGGGCCTCCCAGGGATGGGAGAACGGCTGGCTGGGGTATCCCACGAGTGACGAGATCTCCGTCAAGGGCGGCGTGTACCAGACCTTCCAGGGCGGAACCGTGTGGTGGAGCGGGAAGACCCGGACGCATGCCGTCCGCGGCGGGATCCTCGCCAAGTACTCCAAGCTGGGGTCTCAGGCAAGCGTTCTCGGGTTCCCCGTGAAGGACGAGAAGGATGGTCTGAAGAGGGGTGGTGCCGCCCAGGTGTTCCA
Organism: uncultured Bifidobacterium sp.; assembly: GCA_937876495.1. GTDB lineage: Bacteria > Actinomycetota > Actinomycetes > Actinomycetales > Bifidobacteriaceae > Bifidobacterium. Next base: position 1,828 of record CALEGL010000325.1, on the reverse strand, counting down.
GGGCGGGCAGATCCACTGGTCCTCCGCGTCCCAGGCGCATGTCACGAAGGGCGCCATCCAGTCCTACTGGGCCTCCCAGGGATGGGAGAACGGCTGGCTGGGGTATCCCACGAGTGACGAGATCTCCGTCAAGGGCGGCGTGTACCAGACCTTCCAGGGTGGAACCGTGTGGTGGAGCAGTCGAACCGGTGTCCATGGCGTCCGCGGCGGGATCCTCGCCAGGTACGCGCGCCAAGGATACCAGAAGGGTCGTCTCGGCTTCCCCGCCGGGGAGGAGAGGACGACCTCCTTCGGAGCCGAGCAGCGGTTCCAGAAGGGGACGATCCGCTGGTATCGGTGACCGATGCCTGACGCCATAATGGTGCCTCCGACCCTTTCGGGCCGGAGGCATCATTCGTCGCATGGGCCGGGCGGCTCGCATGGGACGAGCGGCGGGTGCTGATAGGATGAATCAATCGTGAGCAGAATTTCCAACGCCATCAGGGACCGCTACAGATACGCGGGCATAGTCCTTCGTGGCCTGGTGAAGACCGATTTCAAGCTCCGCTACCAGGGCTCCTTCCTCGGGGTCGCCTGGTCGGTGCTTCAGCCGCTCATGATGTTCTGCGTCATGTACCTCGTCTTCGGCAAGTTCCTACGCATGTCGGACGGCACCTCCACCTATCCCGTGGTACTGCTGTTGGGCATCAGCTCCTGGCAGTTCGTCACCGATTCGACGAACGTGGGGCTTCGCTCCGTCGTCGACCGTGGTGACCTGCTGCGTAAGATCCACTTCCCCAACTACATCGTTGTGGTCTCGGCCACGGTGGGCGCGCTCATCAGTTACGGCATCAACCTGCTCGTCGTGCTCGTCTTTGCCCTCGTCTCCCGGGTGCACTTCACTTGGCGGGTGCTGCTGCTGCCCGTGAACATCGTCCAGCTGTACGTCGTGACTCTCGGTCTGACGCTCATCATGGCCACGATGTACGTGTACTTCCGCGACATCGCGCATATCTGGGACGTGCTCCAGCAGCTCATCTTCTATGCCATGCCCATCATCTATCCCTTGAGCTTCGTGACGGCACGAGGCGGCATCCTCGCGACGCTGGCGAGGATGGAACTGCTCAACCCCATCGCGCAGTCCATCCAGGACATCCGCCACAACTTCATCGCCCCCGACACGCAGCCCACTGTATGGAACCAGTTCGGACACTGGCAGGTGCAGCTGTTCCCCGTGGTGCTGACGCTTCTTCTGCTGTGGTTCGGTGTATGGGTGTTCCGGCGCAACAGCAGACGATTCGCGGAGGTGATGTGCTGATTCGGAATCCCGATGACGCCTATGCGCAGAAAAGCGAGGAGCCCGACGACTCCCAGGCGCCCGTCGTCCTATCGGTCGACCATGTGTCGAAGTCCTTCAGGCTGCCCACCGAACAGGCCACCGGACTCAAGCAGGCCGTGATCAACTGGACCAAGGGCATCAAGGGCTTCCGCCAGCTCGACGTGCTTCATGACGTCACCTTCCAGGTGCATCGTGGCGAGTTCTTCGGCATCGTCGGGCGCAACGGCGGCGGGAAGTCCACGCTGCTCAAGCTCATGTCGCAGATCTACTATCCGGATCAGGGGACGATTGACGTCAGCGGGAAGCTCGTGCCCTTCATCGAGCTGGGCGTGGGGTTCAATCCCGAGCTCACCGGGCGGGAGAACGTCCATCTCAACGGGGCGCTTCTGGGATTCACCCGCGAGCAGGTGGACGCGATGTCCGACGACATCGTGTCCTTCGCCGAGCTCGGCGACTTCATGGTCCAGGAGCCGAAGCACTACTCCTCGGGCATGCCGGCGCGCCTCCCCG
>CALEGL010000324.1 GCA_937876495.1 uncultured Bifidobacterium sp. | reverse complement strand
TTACAGCATGCAGCTGACGCAGCCCTGCACCTCGGTGCCCTCCAGCGCCTGCTGGCGGATGCGGATGTAGTACAGGGTCTTGATGCCCTTGCGCCAGGCGTAGATCTGGGCCTTGTTGAGGTCGCGGGTGGTGACGGTGTCCGGGAAGAACAGCGTCAGCGACAGCCCCTGGTCGACGTGCTGCGTGGCTTCGGCGTAGGTGTCGATGATGGCCTTCCAGCCGATCTCGTAGGCGTCCTTGAAGTACTCGAGGTTGTCGTTGGTCATGTAGGGCGCGGGATAGTACACGCGGCCGATCTTGCCCTCCTTGCGGATCTCGATCTTCGAGGCGATGGGGTGGATCGAGCTCGTGGAGTGGTTGATGTAGGAGATCGATCCGGTGGGCGGGACGGCCTGGAGGTTCTGGTTGTAGATTCCGTCGCGCAGGATCTCGGCCTGCAGGGCCTTCCAGTCGTCGACGGTCGGGATGCTCACCCCGAACTTCGCGAAAAGCTCCTTCACGCGGTCGGTCTTCGGATCGAGCCCGCGGCGTCCGTCGGTGTACTTGTCGAAGTAGTTGCCCTCGCCGGGCCTCTTCGCGTAGGCGCTGCGCTCGAAGCGGGTGAAGGCGCGGCCGCGTTCGACGGCCAGCCGGTGGGAGGCGCGGTAGGCGTGGAAGGCGACGGTCATGAAGTACATGTCCGTGAAGTCGAGGGCCTCCGGCGAGCCGTACATGATGCCCTCGCGGGCGAGGAAGCCGTGGAGGTTCATCTCGCCGAGCCCGATGGCATGGCCTTCGTCGTTGGCGCGACGGATGGACGGCACGGCGTCGATGCGAGTGTGCTCGGCCACCGAGGTCAGGGCGCGGATGGCCGTCTCCACGGTGTCGGCGAGTCCGCCGTCCATCGTCCTGGCGATGTTGAGCGACCCGAGGTTGCAGGACACGTCCCGTCCCACGTGGTCGTAGGAAAGGTCCTCGTGGTAGGTGCTGGGCTCCTGCACCTGGAGGATCTCCGAGCACAGGTTGCTCATGGTGATGCGCCCGTCGATGGGGTTCGCGCGGTTGACGGTGTCCTCGAAGAGGATGTACGGGTAGCCGGATTCGAACTGGATCTCGGCGATGGTCATGAAGAACTCGCGGGCGTCGATGTACGTCTTGCGGATGCGGTCGTCGGCCACCATCTCGTCGTAGTGCTCGGTGATGGAGATGTCGGCGAAGGGCGTGCCGTAGATCCGCTCGACGTCATACGGGCTGAACAGCGCCATCGGCTTCTTCTGCTTGGCGAGCTCGAAGGTGATGTCGGGGATGACCACGCCCAGGGAGAGCGACTTGATGCGGATCTTCTCGTCGGCGTTCTCGCGCTTGGTGTCGAGGAAACGCATGATGTCGGGGTGGTGGGCGCTGAGGTACACGGCTCCGGCGCCCTGGCGCGCGCCGAGCTGGTTGGCGTAGGAGAACGAGTCCTCGAGCAGCTTCATGACGGGCACGACGCCGCTGGACTGGTTCTCGATGTGCTTGATGGGCGCTCCCTGCTCGCGCAGGTTGCTTAGCAGCAGGGCCACGCCGCCGCCGCGTTTGCTCAGCTGGAGGGCCGCGTTGATGCCACGGGAGATGGACTCCATGTTGTCCTCGATGCGCACGAGGAAGCAGCTGACCGGCTCGCCGCGCTGGGCCTTGCCGAGGTTGAGGAAGGTGGGAGTGGCGGGCTGGAAGCGTCCGGAGATGATCTCGTCGGCGTACTTCGTGGCGAGTCTCTCGTCCCCGGCGGCCAGCTCGAGCGCCACGGCCGCGCAGCGCTGGGGGAAGTCCTCGAGATACTCCCTGCCGTCGAAGCTCTTCAGCGCGTAGGACGTGTAGAACTTGAAGGCCCCGAGGAAGGTCTCGAACTCGAAGCCGAGGGACTCGACGTGCCCGTAGAAGGAGTCGAGGAACTCCGGGGTGTACTGGGCGAAGACGGAGCCGTCGTAGTACTGGTTGTCGATGAGATAGGCGAGGCGCTCGCGGGTGGATGCGAAGCGGCGGGTGTGCTCGGCGACGTGGCCGGCGACGTACTGCCGCTCGGCCTCCTTGTCCTTGTCGAACTGGATGGAGCCGTCGGGTGCGTAGAGATTGAGCATCGCGTTGAGCGCGTGGTAGTCGTGCGCCGCGTCATACGTCCCGGAGGTCTCGTCGTCCTCAGTGTTGTCCATGCTCAGGGTGGTGTCGTCGGTGATGGCCATGTGCTAATCGTCCTTTTCGCCGGTGGTGGCGGTATGTGTGGGTTGGAGCGTTCTCGCCGTGGCGTCCGCCGTCGTGGCTGCGTGCGGCGCCGGAACGGTTGCGTGCTCCCGCTTCAGACGGCGGAAGAAGTCGGGCACGCCCTGGCGGACCTTCTCGCGGTCCTCCGGAGTGCCGAGGAGCTCGAAGTAATAAAGGAAGGGCACCCTGCACTTGGCGGCGATGATGTCGCCGGCCGCGCAGAAGGCGTCCCCGAAGTTGGTGTTCCCGGAGGCGATGACGCCCCGGATGAAGCGCCGGTTGGCGGGGTCGTTGAGGAAGCGCTTGACCTGCATGGGGACGGCCTTGCGGGCGCTGCCGCCGCCGTAGGTGGGAACCATGAGCACATACGGCTTGCGCACGTTCAGCAGCGGATCCCTAGGTCTCAATGGGATGCGGTAGACGTCGATGCCCTCGTCCTCGAGCCGGCAGCCGGCCACGAAGCGGGCGGTGTTCTCCGATGCGGAGGAGAAGTACACCACGGCCCCGATGGACTCGCCCGTCGCGGCGCGCTCAGGCCTGCTGGGCACGGGTCCGGCCGCTGCGGAATCGTTCGCCGTGGTCTCGCTCACGCCAGGACCTGATGGGGCTGCTTCACCAGCGCGCGGATGAGGTCCGGACGGTAGCCGCTCCAGGACGCGTCCTCGGTCATGACGACCGGGGCCTGGAGGAACCCGGCGGCCTTGATGCGGGCGAGGGCCGAGGCGTCTGCGGTGACGTCCACCACGTCGAAGCCGATCCCCTGACGGGTGAGCTGGCGCTTGGTGGCTTCGCACTGCGGGCAGCGGGGCTTGGCATAGACGGTGACGGTCATGGTGACTCCTTGTTTCCTTCGCTTTCGTTCCTGCGTCCACGGCCACGATCCCGCATCCCCGTCGTGGGGAGTGCGCGGGACGCCGTGCCGGGGCGGATACGCTCTGCAAGATTACATGGCTGTAGTTTGCCGTCAATCCCCCGCTTCTAGTGGCGTGTCGATTCCCGGACTACTAGATGTAGTGGTTTCGGCGTCATGACGCGGCTTGCGGGACGCCCGTCCGGAGCGGGTCCGAGGGGCGGGCGGGACGAATGTCGGATAAATCACACCGACGGGATGTGTCGATGGCGGAGAGGCCGCCTGGAGAGTTCTCGCTCTTCGCCCAGAGGCGAGACGTGCAGCCCGCTCGCTAGACTGAACGCGGCACTGCCGCCCCCGGCCCGCTCCGGGGACGGGTCGATGAC
>CALEGL010000323.1 GCA_937876495.1 uncultured Bifidobacterium sp. | reverse complement strand
GTGGTATGGTTATAAGGGGCAGTGGCAGGCGGGCGCCGGGGCGGCGAAGGGGTCGTCGGCACCCAGACGGGGGTGGTTGGAGGGAGGGTGGACCGTGTCGTAGCCGTGGCTCGTCGAGGAGAATATCGGGCCGAGCAGCAGACCGGTGAACCCCATGTCGGTCATATGGTCGAGCCATGGAATTAGACGCCTCAGGCGTTGGGCAGGAGCGCGCTGCGCCTCCGTGTCGGGCCTGATGGGAGCCCCCGTGAATCCCAGCGGATACACCTGCCACCAGAAGACGTTCGCGATGTCGTGGGCGGCATCCGGAGCGCCGTCGCCACCCAGGGCGACGCCGACGACCGGAGTTCGGGGAGAACGCCCCGCCCCGGGCTCTGCGGCGATGTCATCGGCGATGAGATTATCCATACGCTATCCATCCTTACCGCCGTCGGGCTGCGAAGAGTCTAGCACGCCGGCCATGCCGAGGGTCGGACGTTCGGTCCGACGGGCACGCCGGAGGAGACGGCGAGGCGGTCAGTCCTCGAAGGGATGCTCCCAGCGCGGGGTATCGGCGAGCGCGGGACCGTGGTTGTAGTCCATCAGCCTCCACCGCAGGGATTCGCCGGGAAGCTCCAGAGGGGCCAGACGGGCCCAGTGGGCGTTGCGCATGGACGGCAGCGACGCCATATTGGGATCGAGGCGCCCAAGTCCCAGCAGGGTCTGGATGGTCTGGGCGATCCAGGCGCCGTGGGAGAACACGATCAGCACGTCCCCGTCCCCGCCTTTCGACGACCAGTCGGTCAGAGCCTCGACTCCGCGGGCTCCTACGGCCGATTTGGGCTCGGCGCCATGCCTCAGCTCGCCTCCGCGGAACTCTGACCACAGACGGAAGTCCTCGGGGAAGCGTCGTCTGAGCTCGTCGACGGGCATGCCCTCCCACTCGCCGAAGCTCCTCTCCCTGGCGCGCCTGTCGGGATGCACGGCCACGCCCAAGGGGTCGGCGAAGGCGTGGGCGGTGCTTTCGGCGCGTCCCAGGTCGGAGCAGACGACAAGGGGATGCAGCGGCTCGGCGGCACGGAAGGCGCGTCCCCGCACGTAGAGGTTCCTGAGGGCCTCGCCGGTGCACCGCGCCTGCCAGAGCCCCACATCGTCCAAGGGGATGTCGATCTGTCCCTGCAGGCGGCCCGCCGCGTTGTAGGAGGTGCGGCCGTGTCTCACGAGGATGATGGCGCGCACATGCGTCCCCTGCCGCTCAGTCATCGGCGGCCTTCGCCGACCCGCCGACGTCCCCTGCCCCGGAGCGCTCCGGCAGGTCCAGGCCGATCTCGGGGCAGTCGCCCCACAGCCTCTCGAGGCCATAGAAGTCGCGCACGTCGCGAAGCATGACATGGACGAGGACGTCGCCGTAGTCGAGCAGCACCCATCGTCCCTGGTCCCGCCCCTCCACGTCGCGCGGCTCGCGGCCGCCGCACTTCAGATACAGGTCCTTCTCGATCTCGTCGGCGATGGCCAGCGTCTGACGCTCATTGGAGGACGAGACGATGAGCATGGCGTCGCAGATCGCCATCGGCACCGAGACGTCGTAGGCGACGGGGTCCTCGGCCCTGATCCTGTCCGCGGCCGCGGCGGCGATGCGCACGGCGTCAATGGATTCCCTCTGCGCGGTCATCGCGGCATCACTCCCATTCAGCGCTCCCAGGCGGGCTTCCAGCCCTCGACGACATGCTGCGTGTTTTCGGAATACACCATCGAGTCATCAGGCACGTCATGACGGACGACGGAGCCGGCGCCGGTCGTCACGCCGTCGCCGACCCGGACGGGGGCGACGAAGAGGTTCCCGGCACCCACATGGACGCCGGAGCCGATGCGCGTGTGGTTCTTGTGCACGCCGTCGTAGTTGGCGGTGATGGTGCCGCCTCCGATGTTCGTGTGCTCCCCCAGGTCGGCGTCCCCGACGTAGCTCAGATGCGGCACCTTGGTGCCGTCGCCGATATGGGCCTTCTTCATCTCGACGAAGGCGCCGGCCTTGCTTCCCCGCCCCAGCTCGTTGCCCGGGCGCAGATAGGTCCAGGGACCGATGGTGGCCTCGGGGCCGATATGCGTGGACTGGACGCGCGACCGTTCGACGGTGGCGCCTTCGTCGACGACCGCGTCGATCAGCGTCGTGTAGGGTCCGATGACGGCGTCGGACTCCACGGTGGTGCTCCCCTGCAGGAAGCAGCCGGGCAGGACGGTGACGTCCCTCGCGAGCGTCACGTCGTCGTCGATCCACGTGGTGTCGGGGTCGAGGATCGTCACGCCCTCGCGCATCCAGCGCTCGCACACGCGCCTGTTGTGCGCCCGTGCCAGGGCGGACAGCTGCACGCGGTCGTTGACGCCTTCGACGGCGAGCGGATCGGGGGCGGCCACGGCGCCGACGGAACCGAGCGTCGCGGCGGATTCGAGGGCATCGGTGAGGTAGAACTCGCCCTGGGCGTTGCGCGAGTCCAGTCCGGCGACGGACCGGCGCAACACGGCGGCGTCGAAGACGTACACGGACGTGTTCACCTCGTGGACGGCGAGCTCGCTGCCGTTGGCATCCTTCTGCTCGACGATGCGCAGCACGCGTCCGTCGGCGCGGCGGATGATGCGGCCATACCCGGTCGGGTTGTCGAGGACGGTGGCGAGAACGGTGGCGACGTCGCCGCTCGACTCATGGAACTCCACGAGACGCGACAGCGTGTCGACGTCCAGCAGCGGCATGTCGGAAGCGGCAATGAGCACGGGGCCGTCCAGGGGGGCCTGCTCGTCGAGCTGCCGGATGGCGCATTGCACGGCGCGCCCCGTGCCGGGGACGTCGTCCTGACGGACGATGACGGCATCGGGATCGGCTTCGAGAGCCGCCGCGGCGACGAGGTCGGCCTGATGACGCACGACGACGGCCGTGCGTCCCGGGTCGAGCCCCTGCACGGCGGCCAGGACGCGCGAGAGGAAGGTCCTCCCGGCGAGCGTGTGAAGCACCTTGGGACGCGACGAGCGCATGCGGGTGCCCTCGCCTGCGGCGAGGACGATGGCGGCGGACAGGACCATGACGGTCGGTCTCCCCTCTGGGGACCGGCCTCGAACCGGTTCCCCGTCGCGGGCCGGACCGTCCGGCCAGCGGTGGTTCCCCCACCTGGATTCGAACCAAGACAAAGGGTTCCAAAGACCCGTGTGCTGCCATTACACCATGGGGGATCGGCGGAATCTCTTCCGCCAAGCTGTCATTATGCCATAGGGGGCACGACCCCGTCGAAGCCGCCGGACGGCCGTTCAGGCGAAGAGGAAGCCCTGCCCATGGTGCTCGGGATAGGAGTCGAAGAGCTCGGCCACGGACCCGTCCTCGAACACGGCCTTGATCGCGCTGGCGAGCAGGGGCGCGATGGACAGCACGGTGAGCCCGTCCCAGCGCTTCTCCGGTCCGATCGGCACCGTGTCGGTGAGCACGACCTCGCGGGCGCCGCTGTTCTTCAGCCTGTCGACGGCGGGTCCCGACAGCACGCCGTGGGTGGCGACGACGGTGACCGACCTGGCGCCGGCCTCCTGAAGCACGCGGCAGGCGCCGGCGATGGTGCCGGCGGTGTCGATGAGGTCATCGACGAGCACGCAGTCACGCCCTTTGACGTCTCCCACCACGCGGTTGGAGACGGCGATGTTGGGACGGGTGATGTCCCGGGTCTTGTGGATGAAGGCGAGGGGGCCTCCGCCGAGGCGCTGGGCCCACTGCTCGGCCACGCGGATGCGTCCGGCGTCCGGCGAGACGACGATGACGTTGTCCAGCTCGTCGGAGAAGCGGTCGCGGATGTAGTCGACGAGCACGGGCATGGCGATGAGATGATCCACCGGACCGTCGAAGAAGCCCTGCGACTGCGCGGCATGAAGGTCGACGCTCATGATCCGGTCGGCGCCCGCCGTGCGCAGCAGGTCGAAGATGAGACGGCAGGAGATGGGCTCGCGTCCGCGATGCTTCTTGTCCTGGCGCGAGTAGCCGAGCAGCGGGCACACCGCGGTGATCGACCGGGCGGAAGCCCGCTTGAGCGCGTCGATCATGATGAGCTGCTCCATGATGGACTTGTTCACCGGGTCGCAGTGGCTCTGGAGGACGAACACGTCCGCGCCTCGCACGGATTCGGTGTAGCGCACGTACATCTCGCCGTTCGCGAAGTCATAGGCCGTGGTCTCAAGCACGTCGATGCCCAGCTGCCGGGCGACGTCGGCCGCCAGACGAGGATGAGCCCTTCCGGTGACGAGTATGAGATTCTTATCAGGCTTTCCCTCGAGGATTGCGCTCACCGTGTCTCCATACGTTGGTCTTACGCTGACCGAACCCATCGTAGTCAGCCGCGGCGACGGTGCCGACACGACCCGGGACCATCCACGTCCCTGCGCCGTCAGGCCGGCGCGGAGGGTCGCTCCGTCAGCGGTACAGACCGTGCTTGGCGATGTACTGGACGACGCCGTCCGGGACGAGATACCACACCGGCTCGCCTCGGGAGGCGCGGCGACGCACGTCGGTGGAGGAGATGGCCAGGGCGGGAATCTCCAGAGTGTCGACGCGGCCCGCGGGCAGTCTCACGCCGTCGGGACTCGAATAGCCGGGACGGGTGACGGCGACGAAGCGCGCCAGCGACCACATGCCGTCGGCGTCCTTCCACCGCATGATCTCGGCGACGGCGTCCGCTCCGGTGATGAAAAAGAGGTCGGCGTCCGGATGCAGGGCCCGCATGTCCCGCAGCGTGTCGATGGTGTAGGTGACGCCGGGGCGGTCGATGTCGACGCGCGACACCGTGAACTTGGGGTTCGACGCCGTGGCGATGACCGTCATGAGATACCGGTCCTCGGCGTTGGTGACCCTCTTGTCGAGCTTGAAGACGGGACGGCCCGTGGGCACGAAGACCACCTCGTCGAGGTCATATACCCAGGCGACCTCGGAGGCCGCGACGAGATGCCCGTTGTGGATGGGATCGAAGGTGCCGCCCATGATGCCGATTCGCGGACGGGCGTGCCAGTGTCCCCTGGCCGAACGCCTCTCCCGTCCCGCGCTGCCCGCCTCCAGGGACAGCTCGGACATCCGACGCCCCGAGTCGGCGGGGATGACGAGCGGTGAGGGGTCGGCCTCGCCTCTCATGGGGTCGCCGTGGGTCGCCGGATCGCTTGAATCACTTGAATCGCGTGAATCGGTGGACGTCCGGGAGCCGCCGATGTCATGAATGCCGCGGACGCCCCGGGAGACGTCCCCGGCGCCCTCGACATGGGACCGTCTCCGGTCGGCGCCGTCGCTCCGGCCGTCCTGGTCGCGACCTTCCGGAGAAGCGGCACGCTCCTCAGGTTCCCGGACCGCACCCATGCCGTCGGTCATCACCGGCCGTCGCCATCCGTGGCTGAGGGTTCCCGTCCGTCCCCGGTCGCAGCCGGACCATGCTCGTCGGCCGTCGTCCCCGCATCCGGGTCCTGGCCGCCATGGACGTGGGACTTCGCGTCAGCGTCGTGGACGTCCCGTTCGAGCCGACGAGCGGCGGTGTCCGTCTCCTCCGCATCGATGCGACCCATGGCCTCGTCCCATTCGCGCTGGACGAAGCGGCGGATCTCGGCGAAGGTGGGGAGCTCGAAGGAGGGCTGGTAGATGCGCCGGATCCCGGCCACCTGCTCGGTGATGCGGATGAGGGTGTCGGTCATGCCCGGCAGGTCGCCCTCATGCTCCATGTTGCGGAAGGTGGCGATATGCCTCTCCATGGCGCCCAACAGCTCGATTCTCAAGGCCTCGGAGCCTTCGGGCGGGTCCTGGACCTCGTCGGAGTCCTCCTCCGGCCAGCCCATCAGCACCGCGTCGGCGTACTCCAGCGACGCCTGCTCATCGGCGGAGGCGATGCCGTCCTCGATCTGGACGAGGAAGACGTAGCGCACCGTGCTCAGCCTCTCGGCCGCCAGACGCATGGGAAGACGGGAATCGTCCACGTCCACGCCGCGGTCGGCCGCGAGTGCGCGCGACCTCCCGTCGAGAAGCGGGGCGTCCTTCGTTCTGACGCCTTCACGCCCGGATGCGTCGGGCGCGCCCGGATCACCCTTCCCTGTCGGATCTGTCGGGGTGGTCATCGCCGCACCTGTCCCGTGCCGTAGCCGATCCATTTGGTGGTGGTCATCTCCCGCAGCCCCATGGGTCCGCGGGCGTGGAGCTTCTGCGTGGAGATCCCCAGCTCCGCGCCGAATCCGAACACCCCGCCGTCGGTGAACCGCGTGGAGGCGTTGACCATGACCACGGCGGAATCGATGCGCGAGGTGAACTCCTCGATGGCCGAGTAGTCCTCGGCGATGATGGACTCGGTATGCCCCGTGGAATGCGCGTTGATGTGCTCGATGGCCTCGTCGAGGGAGTCCACCACGCGCACGCCCATCCGCAGGGCGAGGTACTCGGTGTCCCAGTCCGCCTCGACGGCGTGGCGCAGCCTGCCGGGGGCGGAGCCGGCGCCGTCGATGATCCGGTAGGCGACGTCGTCGGCGCGAAGCTCGACGCCGGCGTCCGACAGCGCCTCCGCCAGGCGCGGCAGGAAGGCCTCGGCCACCTCGCGGTGCACGAGCAGCTTCTCCGCGGCGTTGCACACGCCCACACGCTGGGTCTTGGCGTTGAGCACGATGGGGACGGCCTTGTCGAGGTCGGCGCTGCGGTCGACGTAGATGTGGACGTTGCCGGCTCCGGTCTCGATCACGGGCACGCGCGAGTTCTCGACGACGGAGCGGATGAGGCCCGCCCCTCCGCGGGGAACAAGCACGTCGATGTGGCCGCGGGCCTGCATCATCGCCTGCGCCCCCTCACGGCCGAAGTCGTCGACGGTGACCACTAGGGCGGGATCAAGACCCTCGTCGCGCAGCACGCCGCCGATGACCTCCAGCGTCGCCTCGTTGGTGCGCCGGGCGGCGTGGCCGCCGCGCAGGATCGCCGCGTTCCCCGATTTGAGGCACAGCGATGCGACGTCCACGGTGACGTTGGGACGCGCCTCGTAGATCATCCCCACCACGCCGAGGGGGACGCGCACCTGCGTGAGCCGCAGCCCGTTGGGCAGGCGATAGCCCCGCACGACCTCGCCCACGGGGTCGGGAAGGGATGCGACGTGCCGCACGCCGCCGGCGGAGGCGTGGATGCGCTCCTCGTCGAAGCGCAGACGGTCGAGGCGCCCCGCGTCCATGCCGTCCTTACGGGCGGCCGCCATATCGGCCTCGTTGGCCTGCGCTATCCCGGCGGCCGAACGGTCAAGCGCGTCGGCGACATGCCCGAGCAGCGCGTTCTTCGTCTCGGCGTCCGAACGGGAGAGAGTGGCCTGAGCGCGCGCGGCGGCGTCCGCCCGCGCGAAGACGGCGGAAAGCACATCCGGGTCGGGGCCGCCCGGGGCCTGGGTCCGGCCCTCCACGCGTGGGTCCCGCACGCCCATCCCGGTTCCTGAACTGTTCACGCGGCTGTCATCCATGCCGCTCATTGTACGACCGGCCGAACGACCGGGACTCGCCGCCATCGGCGAAACCTGGCATCCGACGAATCCGGAAGCCCCGGGGAATCCGGCCGCCCCGCGGAACCCGATCCCCGACGGACCAGGGTGGCCACGGGACAGGGGTCACCGCGGGACCGGGTCCTCAGTCCCCGACGATCCCCCTTTCGATGTCCTCCAGGGACCGTCCCCGCGTCTCGGGGACGAAGAGGAGCACGAAGGGGATGGACAGCACGCAGAACACGGCGAACACGGCGAAGGGACCGCCGACGTTGTCGCCGAAGGCCGCGAGCAGCACGAGGAAGAACTGGGAGACGAGGAAGTTGGCGATCCAGTTCGCCGCCGAACCCACGGCGGATCCGATCCCGCGCACCGACAGGGGGAACACCTCCCCGAGCAGCACCCAGGCGACGGGCCCCCAGGACAGGGCGAAGGCGACGATGTACAGGACGATGAGGACCATGGTCAGAATCGCCGCATGGGAGGCGTCGCCGAGGATGTTGAGCAGGGCGAGCGCGGACAGAGCGACGGCCATGGCGACCGACCCCGCCACCAGCAGGGTACGACGCGGAAACCTGTCCATGATGACCGTCGCCGCGACGGTTGCCGCGACGTTGGCCACGCCGACCCCTACCGACACCCAGATGGCGTCCGCCTCGGGGAATCCGAAGCCTTTGATGAACACCTGCGGCAGGAAGTAGATGACCGAGTTGATGCCGACGAGCTGCTGGAGCACCATGACGCCGACAGCCGCCACCAGGGCGGGACGCGCCGAGCCGACCAGGCGACGAAGAGCCTCCCCCGCCCCCTGGCGCTCCCGTCCGCCGACGACGCTCCGGATGCCGTCGAGCTCCGCCTCGACGCCCACCTCGTCCATGTCCTTCCTCAGCAGGGTGAGCACCTTGAACGCGCCGCGCTCATCGCCCCTCTCCATGAGGAAGCGAGGGGACTCCGGCAGCACGATGCCGCCCACGAGCAACAGCAGCGCGGGGACGAGCGCCGAGCCGAGCATCCATCTCCAGTCGCGGATGCCGGCGATGTCACGTCCGAGGAAACCGAGGTTGGCGGCGTAGGCGAGAAGGATGCCGACGGTGACCATGAGTTGGAACATGGTGGACAGCGACCCCCGACGCTCCCGTGGGGCAAGCTCCGCGAGATAGGCCGGGGTGAGCGCGGAGGCGGCGCCGACGGCGAGGCCGAGGATGATCCGGGCCACGACCATGGACGCGAAGCCCGTGGCCGACGCCGACAGGCCCGAGCCGACGAGGAAAAGCACCGCCGAGACGATGAGCAGACGCCGTCTGCCGAAGCGGTCGGACAGGGCCCCGATCGACAGAGACCCGATGCACGATCCGATGAGCACGGAGGAGGTGATGAAGCCGGTCTGCGCGACGTTGAGACCGAAGTCGGATTCGATCAGGGGCGAGGCGCCGGAGATGATTCCGGTATCGAATCCGAAAAGCAGCCCTCCCAGGGCTCCGAAGGTGAAGATGAACGCGCTGTTCAGCGGGAATCTCATATGCCTGGTCTCCTTCACGACTCGTGGATCCTCCCGCGGGCCACGTCGCCCCGCGGGCGGGACGGGACGCCATGCGGACCGGCGCCGGCCGGCCGCGACCGTTCGCGGATATACGTTCACGGATGCGGGAACCGGAGCCGGAATCCGCCCACGAAAAGCACAAGACCCGGGGCGACGACTACGTCGCCCCGGGTCTTGTCTCGTCTGGGAGTGGCAACCCCGTGCACTATATCTGCAACGATATCATGCCGCGGTCACGGATCCTCCCCGACTCCGCGCGCCGCGTCGGGACGACGCGAGGCGACGCGGGACGACCTTCCCTGCCCATGCGCCTCACTAGACTGGTCACGGATGGGGCGACGCACATGCGTGCGGCCCTCCCCGGAGCGTCGCACGGGGGCAGAAGGCATGCGACGCGGGACGACCCGGGAGGGACCCGGGCAGGATATGAGGCAGACCGTGAACACCTTCCACAGCACACGCAGCACCACCGACGCGCTGACGTCGAAGCAGGCCATACGCCGCGGCCTTGCCTCGGACGGCGGGCTTTTCGTCACCGACTCGCTCGGGGAACGCACCGTCGACATCGATGACCTCGCGGGACTGGACTACCGGAGCATCGCGCTGCGCGTCCTGTCCGCCCTGCTGCCGGACTACACGCATGACGAGCTGGAGGCGTGCGTCCGGGCCGCCTATGGCGACCAGTGGGCGGATCCCGCCATCACCCCCCTGCGCCCGCTGGGCGATGACTACGTGCTCGAGCTGTTCAACGGGCCGACGAGCGCCTTCAAGGACATCGCCCTGCAGATCCTGCCCCGGCTCATGGCCCGCACCGCTCCGGCCGGAGGGGATCCGGACGAGCAGATCATGATTCTCACCGCCACCTCCGGCGACACCGGCAAGGCGGCCCTGGCCGGCTTCGCCGACGCGCCGGGCACCGGAATCACCGTCTTCTATCCCGAAGGCAAGGTGAGCCAGATCCAGCAGCTGCAGATGACCACCCAGACGGGCTCGAACGTCCACGTCTGCGCCGTGCGCGGCAACTTCGACGACGCCCAGAGCGCCGTCAAGGCCATCTTCGGCGACCGGGACCTCGCCCGGGACCTCGCCCGGGACTCGCATGTCACGCTCTCCTCGGCGAACTCCATCAACGTCGGACGCCTCGTCCCCCAGGTCGTCTACTACTTCTCCGCCTACGCGCAGCTGCTCGCCCGGCACGCCGTCTCCCCCGGCGACGGCGTGGAGTTCGTCGTGCCCACCGGCAACTTCGGCGACGTGCTCGCCGGCTACTACGCGAAGCGTCTGGGTCTGCCGGTGAAGCATCTCGTGGTGGCCAGCGACCGCAACAACGTCCTGTTCGACTTCCTGACAACCGGAACGTACAACCGCAAGCGCCCGTTCTACGAGACGACCTCGCCGTCCATGGACATCCTCGTGTCCTCGAACCTCGAGCGCATGCTCTACTACATGTCCGACGGTGACGCGCGGCTGGTGAGCATGCTCATGTCGGACCTCTCGCGCTGGGGGGCCTTCGAAGTGCCCGACGAGCTGCTGAATCGCATCCGTGGCCTGTTCGGCTGCGGATGGGCCGACGAGCATCAGGTGGACTCCGCCATCCGCGACTGCTGGGAGCGCAACCGCTACGTCATCGACCCCCATACGGCCTGCGGATACTTCGTCATGCGCCGGATGCCCCGAGACCCGGCCGTCCCCCGCGTACTGCTGAGCACGGCAAGCCCCTTCAAGTTTCCCCGCGTGGTCAGCCGCGCCCTGGGACTGGATGCCGTGGGCACGGACTTCGCCTGCATGGATTCGCTCGCCGAGGCCACGGGAACCGTTCCGCCGACGGCTCTGCGCTCGCTGGAGAAGGCGCCCGTGCGCTTCACCGACGTGGTGGCCGTCGACGGCATGACGGAATTCGTCCGGGGCGCGGCCGCGGCCTTGGTCTGAAGCGCCGCCCGCGCCTCCTAGAGCACGCGGGGGGCGCGGGCGAAGTCGAAGAGCACGCCGTCGGCCTCGTCGCAGATGACGCTCCACTGGCGGTCCGAGGAGTCGTCGTGCATGGCCCAGACGGTCATGCCCACGGACTTCGCCGACCTGATCCCCTCGAGCAGATCCTCGAAGACGGTGCAGGCCGCCGGCTCGAGGCCTAGCATCCCCGCCGCGTGGACGTACACGTCGGGCCTGTCCTTGCCGGCATCGTCGACGTCGTCGACGCTGCACACCGCGTCGAACAGCCCGTCGAGCCCCACATGCTCCATCGCGGGTCCGCGGAGCGCGGGAGGCAGGGACGTGGCGACGGCCAGACGCGCGCCGGTGTCCTTCAGATGCCTGACGTACTCCACGGCGTGCGGTTTGGCCTCGACGACGGTGGAATAGGCCACCCGCGCCATGCGGTCCCATTCGTCCATGAGCTGTTCGGGCGTGTCCTCGAGGCCGAAGCGGTCGATCGTGTATTCGGCGATCTGTCGGAACTGCATGGCCGACACCTTCGCCATGTAGTCCGGCGGCACCTCGATGCCGCGCCGTCCGAGGAAGTCCACGTCGACCTGGTCCCAGACCCCCATGGAGTCCAGAAGAGTGCCGTCGAGGTCGAAGATGGCCCCTTTGCCGCTGTTCTCGCCGATTGCCATGGTGACCATGCTAGTACGCGGCGAATCAGAGGCTCTCCCGTGGTCCGGGACAGGGCAGAGCACGCCTTCGGGCGTGCCGGGCCGGGTGGATCCTCGGGCAGGTCGGTCAGTCCGGTCGACGACTGTCCGCCAGCAGCTGGCGCGCATGCTCAACCGAGGCCGGGGACTCGTCGCCGGACAGCATGCGGGCGATCTCATGCACGCGTCCCTCCCCCTCCACGGCCGCGACGGTGGTGGACACGCCGGCCGTCCCGTCGCCGCCATCCTCCCCCGCATCGCCGCCGGGCGTCGACGCGGCCGGCACGCTTTTGCTCACGACGATCTGCCGGCCGGCCCAGGATGCGACCTGAGCGAGATGGGTAACGACGATGACCTGGGCGTCCTCGGCGAGACGGGCCAGACGACGGCCGAGCTCCACGGCCGCCCGTCCTCCCACACCGGCGTCCACCTCGTCGAAGATGAACGTCATCGGTTCTCCGGCCGTCCCGGAATCCCCGCCGTCCGCATCGGACGCGGGGATGTCCGAGACCTCGGCCGGCGCTCTGCGGCACCGCGCCGCGGACAGCTCGAGCGCGAGCATAAGGCGGCTGAGTTCGCCGCCCGAGGCGCTGGACCCCAGAGGAAGGGCGCGCGATCCAGGGAAGGGAGTGAACAGGAATTCCACGTCGTCGCTGCCCGAATCGTCGAGCGCCTTCTGCCCCGTCCGAACCGTGACGCGAATCTCCAGGCGCGACCCCGACATGGCCAGGGCCTCGAGCTCCTCGTCCACCATCGCCGACAGGCGTCGCGCCATCCGCGCACGGGCGTCATGCAGGGCGTCCGCCGCGTCCCGGGCGACCTGGAGATCCTCGTCGGCCTTCCGTTGAAGTCCCTCGATGCGCTCCGGGGCCGCGTCGAGATCCTCGAGCTCGGTGGAGGCCGCGTCCCGGAAGGCGAGAACGTCACCGAGCCCGGGTCCCCATCGGCGTATGAGCTCGTCAAGCTCGTGGATGCGCGCGTTGATGACGTCGAGATCGCCTTCCGCGTCCTGATCCCCGACGCGGTCGGTGAGGGAGAGGACCACATCGGAGACGTCCGCGGCCAGGGAATCAAGCCGGTCGGCGGCCGCGTCATAGGGGTCGGCGATATGGATGGAGCGCAGGGACTGCGCGGCCCTGCCCAGCAGGTCGAGCACGCCCGTGGCATCGTCGGCCCCATCGAGCTGCGAGGGGTCGAGGGCGGCCACGGCTCCACCCACCCCCTCCGAGATGGCCGCCGCATGCTCGATGCGCGTGCGGCGGTCCCTGAGCGCCACGTCCTCGTCGGGCTTCGGATCGACGCGTCCGATGCGCTCCAGCGAGTCCTTGAGATAGTCGATGCGCTGCCGCGTCGAGGCCTGACGCGTCGTCATCTCGGACAGGCGCCTGCGCGTCCGGCTGAACGCATCCCACGCCTCGTCGTACCGACTCCGGGGCCCGGCTACGGAGGGCATGGCATCCAGCAGCGCCCTCTGACGCACGGGAGACGCCAGACGCAGCTGGTCGGACTGACCATGGACAACGACCAGGTGGGAGGCAACGGAGGACAGGACGGCGCGTGGGACGGTCCTTCCGCACAGCAGCGCACGGGACCGCCCCGATGCGGGGACCGAGCGGGTGAGGAACAGCTCGCCGTCCTCGACCTCGGCGCCGGCGTCCCTCGCCGCGACCACCGCGGGACCTTCTGGGTCCTCGCGGAAGACGGCCTGCGCCCAGGACCCGTCGGCGTGGGCGGAGACCCGTCCGGCGTCGGTGCGCCCTCCGGAAACCAGACGGATCGCCTCGAGCAGCATGGACTTGCCGGCGCCGGTCTCCCCCGTGATCGCCGTCATCCCCACCGCCGGCTCGATGAGCGCATGGCGGATGGGCCCCAGGTCACGGACCTCCAGTTCCTCAAGCATCCCGGGCCTCCGACGTCCGGAACTTCTCGGAATCGTGGGCGTCCGGAGCGCCGCCGTCGGAACCATGGCCGGACTGCGCATCGCCGAACCCGTGCTCGCCGTTCCTTCCGGCGCGCGCCTGCTCCCTCCATCCGACGACGGGCAGGTCGAACTTCGTCACCAGACGTCGCGTGAAGGGGACGCCGGAGAGTCTGGCCAGCCGCAAGGTGTCCCGCGAGGCCCTCACCTCGACCCGCGTGCCGCGCGGCACTGAGCGCTGGCGGCGTCCGTCGCAGCAGATCCATCCGTCGGAGGCGGAGTCCCCGAGCACGTCCAGGGTGAACATCGATCCCGCGCCGATGACCAGAGGCCTGGCGAACAGCGCATGGGCGGCCAGCGGCACGAGCTGCAGAGCACGGACGTTGGGCCAGATGATGGGGCCGCCGGCGGAGAAGGCGTAGGCGGTGGAGCCCGTGGGCGTGGAGACGATGACCCCGTCGCAGCCGAAGGAGCTCATCTCGACGTCGTCCACGCGGATGGACAGCTCCACCATCCTCCCCTGCTCGTCGCGTTCCAAGGTGATGTCGTTGAGCGCCCAGTCGCGCAGAGGCTCGTCGGCGCCCGGCAGCCACACGTCGACATGCGCGATCATGCGCTCGTCGATGGAGTAGTCATGCTCGGCGACACGGCGGATCGCCTCGCCGATCTGGAAGCTCTCGAACTCGGCGAGGAAGCCCACATGCCCGAGGTTGACGCCCAGGATGGGGACCTCGGTGCAGTGCACGAGCTCCGCGGCCCGCAGGATGGTGCCGTCGCCCCCGAGAACGACGACAATCTCGGTGTCGTCATCCACGACGGGCGACGTGCCGCCGAAGGCGGGGGCCTCGGAGTTGTCGATGATCGTGACGCGGAATCCGGCGGACCTCAGCCGCTCCACCGCCTCGGAGACCAGCGAGCCATGCTCGCGCAGCCTCGTATGGGTCACCACCACCGCATGCCGTCGTCCCGCCATACACCGTCCCCGATTCCTGAGGCCCGTTGCGCGGGCCGGCTTCCCCAGACGGCCGCGGGTGGATGCCCGCGACCCTGCGTCACCATCGTATGCCGCCTCACGCGACGAGGGCGAGGATCCGCCTCCAGGGGACGGATGCGGGGAGGCTGGGAGGGCGGAACGCGAGCGACGCAGTCCCGGCAGGAACAGTCCCATCGCCTACAATGGACGCCGACCCGGGCCGGCGTCCCCGGCCCGACGGCCTGCCCCTCCCCCCCGCCCCCCCGGCCCCCCGGCCCCTCCGGCCCCGCCCGGCCCCGGCCGCGCCGCCGCGCGCTGGCGCGCCTGTCCCGC
>CALEGL010000322.1 GCA_937876495.1 uncultured Bifidobacterium sp. | reverse complement strand
CTCCAGGCCCCCCCCGGCACCCGTCCGTCGCTGCAGGCCGCGCCGGCCGCCTCCCGTCCCGCGGTAATCGTCGTCGCCTCCGACAGGCAGGCGAGGGAGACGGTCGATTCCCGGCGCTCCTGGTACGACGGCCCCGAGGACGACGTCGCGCTGCTGCCCTCCTGGGAGACGCTGCCGCATGAGCGCCTCTCTCCGCGGGCCGACACGGTGGCCTTCCGCATGGCCGTGTTCCGCAGGCTGAAGCATCCCCGGCCGGGTTCGCCGATCTTCGGCCCCATACGTCTTCTCGTCATGCCGGTGAGATCCCTCATCCAGCCCGTCGTCGCCGGCCTGGGCGACGTCGAGCCCCTCGTGTTCTCCGTCGGCGTCGCTCTGCCGCTGGAGGAGGCCTCGCGCCGGCTCGTCGAGAACGCCTACTCCCGCGTCGACCTCGTCATGGACCGTGGCGAGTTCGCCGTGCGCGGCGGCATCCTCGACGTCTTCCCGCCGACCGCCCCCTATCCGGTGCGCATCGAGTTCTTCGGCGACGACATCGACGGGATCCGCCGCTTCCATGCCGCCGACCAGCGCACCTTCGAGGACGTGAAGGAGCCGGTCTGGGCCACGCCCTGCCGTGAGCTGCAGCTCACACAGGACGTGAGGAAGCGGGCGCGGTCGCTGATCGGTCGCATCGCCAATGCGGACGACATGCTGCAGTCCCTGGCGGACGCCGTCCCGGTCGAGGGCATGGAGTCCCTCATGCCCGTCCTCGTCGACGACATGGAGGCCATCCCCTCGCTGCTCCCGTCGGACGCCCTCGTCATGCTCGACGACGTCGAGCGGCTGCGTCGCGCGGCGACGGACCTGACGGCCACGGCCAACGAGTTCCTCGCCGCCAGCTGGCATGTTGCGGCCAGCGGGCATGGCGCCGGGGCTCCGCTGAGCTTCGAGAAGGCGAGCTTCCTCGACATCGACGAGACGCTGTCGGCGCTGGGGCTGTCCGCGCATCCGGTGTGGAGGCTTACCGACTTCGGCGTCGACGACGACGTGCCTGGCCATGTGCGTCTCGACGCCGTCCCTCCCGAGGAATATCGCGGCGATGAAAACCGCGCCGCCGCGGGGCTCAAGGGGCTGGTGGACTCCGGCTACGACCTGACGATCACGGCCGCCGGCCAGGGCACGCTGAACCGTCTGTCGCGCGTGGTCTCCGCCACCGGCACGACGGACTTCCATGCCGTGAGGTCGCAGGCCTTCGAGGGCTTCGTCGACCATGCGGCCCATGTGGCGCTGCTCACCGAACGCGACCTGACGGGCCGCGACGGCGTCGCCGGAAGGTCGGGGACCCCCAAGAGGCGTCGCCGGGCCATCGATCTCATGGAGCTCAAGCCCGGGGACTACGTCGTCCACGAGCAGCACGGCATCGGGCGTTTCGTCGGCATGAAGCGCAGGCCCGTGGGTCCGGCCGGACGGGACGGCGGGGCCACGCGCGAGTACCTCGTCATCGAATACGCGCCCTCCAAGCGCAACGCCCCCGCAGACAAGCTGTACATCCCCACCGACCAGCTTGACCAGGTCAGCCGCTACATCGGTTCCGACGCGCCCAAGCTCAACAGGCTCGGCGGATCCGACTGGGCGACCACGAAGGCCAAGGCCCGCAAGCACGTCCACGAGATCGCGCAGGACCTCGTGCGTCTGTACTCCGCCCGGCAGAGGACGCCGGGATTCGCCTTCAGCCCCGACACGCCCTGGCAACGCGAGCTTGAGGACGCCTTCCCCTACCAGGAGACGCCCGATCAGCTCACCACCATCGATGAGGTGAAGGCCGACATGGAACGTCCTGTGCCCATGGACCGCCTCATCTGCGGCGACGTGGGCTTCGGCAAGACGGAGATCGCCGTGCGCGCCGCTTTCAAGGCCGTGCAGGACGGCAAGCAGGTGGCCGTGCTCGTGCCCACCACCCTGCTTGTGCAGCAGCACTACGAGACCTTCACCCAGCGCTACGAGGGATTCCCCGTCACCGTGGCGGCGCTCAGCCGCTTCCAGACGGCCGCCGAGGTGCGCAAGACCATGGAGGGGCTCGCCACGGGCGAGGTGGACGTCGTCATCGGCACCCACAAGCTGCTCAACCCCTCGATACGCTTCAAGGACCTGGGACTGCTCGTCATCGACGAGGAGCAGCGATTCGGCGTCGAACACAAGGAGAGCCTCAAGGCGCTGCGCACGAACGTCGACGTGCTGTCGCTGTCCGCCACGCCCATCCCCAGGACCCTCGAGATGGCGGTGACGGGGATCCGCGAGATGTCGACGCTGGCCACGCCTCCCGAGGACCGCCTTCCCGTCCTCACCTACGTGGGGGCGTCGGAGGACGCGCAGATCACCGCGGCCATCCGACGCGAGATGCTGCGCGGGGGACAGGTGTTCTACGTCCACAACCGCGTCGAGGACATCTCGCGCGTGGCGGCGAAGGTCAAGGAGCTCATCCCCGACGCCCGCGTCGCCATCGCGCACGGCAAGATGGGGGAGCGGCAGCTCGACCAGGTCATCCGCGACTTCTGGCATCGCGACATCGACGTGCTGGTGTGCACGACGATCATCGAGACCGGACTCGACATCTCCAACGCCAACACCCTCATCGTCGACCACGCCGACCGCTTCGGCCTCAGCCAGCTCCATCAGCTGCGCGGCCGCGTGGGACGCGGACGGGAGAGGGCGTACGCGTACTTCCTGTACGATCCGGGACATCCCATGACCCAGGAGGCCCATGACCGTCTCTCCACCATCGCCCAGCATACGGCGCTCGGCTCCGGCTACGACGTCGCCATGAAGGACCTCGAGCTGCGTGGGACCGGCAATCTGCTCGGCAACGAGCAGAGCGGGCACATCGAGGGCGTCGGCTTCGACCTGTACGTGCGCATGGTCTCCCAGGCGGTGGAGGAGTACCGCAACCCCGGAAAGACCGAGCCGGTGTCAGTGAGCATCGACCTGCCCATCGAGGCCTCCATCCCCGTGGACTACATCGACTCCGACAAGCTGCGGCTCGAGGCCTATCGCAAGCTCGCAGCTGCGCGCACTGAGGACGATCTGCGCGATTTGCGCGAGGAGCTCACCGACCGCTACGGCAAACCGCCGAAGGAGTTCGACGCCCTGTTCTCGGTGG
>CALEGL010000321.1 GCA_937876495.1 uncultured Bifidobacterium sp. | reverse complement strand
TGGCGGTGCATGGCGTGCGCCGGATTCTGATGCTGCTCGGAGGTTCCTGTGATGGTGTTCGCATTCTGGCATGAATTACTCCCGGGTCATGAAACGCGGTGCGGGGCCTCTGAGGTGATGGTTGTCGGAGGGGTCGGATATTTTCGACACCATTGAATAGAACAGATGTTCGGATCGTGGAGGGTTCATGGCCAGGGAGATCAGGGTCGCCGAACTTTTCGCCGGCGTCGGCGGCTTCCGCCTTGGACTGGATGGTTTTGACGACGAGAAGGCCGGCATCCATCTCCCCCCGGCCGGTCCCTTCCATACCGTGTGGGCCAATCAGTGGGAGCCGATGGGCTCTCCGGCCCGACAGTTCGCCTGGCGCTGCTATGAGCGGCATTTCGGCGAGGGCAGCTGCGTCAACGAGGACATCGCCAAGGTCATGGACGCCTGCGAGAACTACGAGCTGAAGGTTCCGGACGTCGACATGGTCGTCGGCGGCTTCCCCTGCCAGGACTATTCGGTGGCCAGACCGCTTTCGCAGGCCGATGGCATACGGGGCAAGAAGGGCGTCCTGTGGTGGGAGATCCGCCGGATGCTTATGCTTCAGTCCCCCGAATACCTGCTTCTGGAGAACGTCGACCGGCTGCTCAAGTCGCCCGCATCCCAGCGTGGCCGTGATTTCGCGGTCATCCTCGCGTGTCTGGCCGACCTTGGCTATTCGGTGGAGTGGCGCGTCGTCAATGCGGCCGACTACGGGATGCCACAGCGCAGGAAACGCACGTACATCTATGGCGTGAGGACCTCACGTTCGTGGAATCTGCGTAACAGGTTGCTCGCCAACGGTGTCATGACGCGCGCGTTCCCGGTCGAGGAGTCGGTCAGGGACGCCGCCGTCTCGGAATTCGACATTCCGGAGGACATCGTCGAGGTCAGCGAGACCTTCGGCAAGGGCCTGGAGCGGTCGCCGTTCGAGGTGGCCGGGGTCATGCGCAAGGGCCATGTCCTCACTTGCCGCGTGACGCCCCACTATGACGGCTCCCGTATGACGCTGGGGGACGTGGTCGTCCCTGAATCCGAGGTTCCCGCCGAATACTTCCTCGACGAAGGCTCCCTGCCGCGCTGGACGTATCTCAAGGGCGCGAAGCAGGAGGACAGGGTGTCGTCCACTGGATTCCATTATCGGTACACGGAGGGGGGCATGGCCTTCCCTGACGGCTTGGACAAGCCCTCGCGCACCATTCTCACCAGTGAGGGAGGTTCGGGACCGAGCAGGATGCGCCATGTCGTTCGGGCCGAGGACGGCCGGCTCCGGCGTCTCGTCCCCGACGAGCTCGACCAGCTGCAGATGTTTCCGAAGGGCTGGACGGATACGGGGATGACACCAACCCAGCGGGCCTTTTGCATGGGCAATGCGCTGGTTGTCGGAATTCCCCATCGCATCGGTCAGGTCATCGCCGACGACCATGCGCATGGTCGTCAGTGAACCGTTTGGACCATCTCGAGTACGTTCCTCTGGCGGTTCTGCTACGGGGTCATTGCCGACGGCGTCGCACGGTCCGATGATGGATGACGGGAAGGGGACGGCATGGAGCTGAATAGGGAACGGCGTTTCACGTCTCTCGAACAGGTGTCCGCGCTGCTCGCGCAGGCGCAGGGGAAGAGCTTCCGGGAGCTCGATGAGACCAGCCGCGCCGAGGCCGGCGGGAAGGGCGTGCTCGGCAATATCGTCGAGGAATCCGTTCTGCATTATCCGGTCAATTCTGATAAACAGGCTGACATCCAGGTGGGTGACGACCGGTATGAGATTAAGGTCACGCCGCTGAAACATGTTGGGAAGGGCCGCAGAATCCGTACGGTCGCCAAGGAGCGGCTCGTCCTTGACGTCATCAACTACATGACTCTGCCGGGGGAGAGTTTCGAGGAGTCAAGCTTCTGGCTCAAGTCTCGCAATCTCATCATCGTCTACTACGTCGATGACCGCACCGATAAGGCCAGACAGAAGGCCGTGGACTGCCGGATTACGACGTCGTTCATTCTTGACTATCACATGGAGGATTTGGCCGTCATCCGTCACGACTGGGAGTTCATTCGTGCGAAGGTCGCCGCCGGCCACGCCGATACGCTCAGTGAATCAGATACGGACTACTTGGCCGCCTGCACCAAGGGAGCGAACTCTCTCTCGATGCGTGACGCACCGGCTCCACATGGGTACCTGACGCCCACTATCCGGGCGAAGCAGAGAGCGTTCAGCTACAAGAGCTCGTATATGACCGCGATCGCCGACCGCGTCCTCGGTGAGCGGCTGTTCTCGCTTCCTCTCGGTCCCGACCAGAGCCTTATGGGTTACGTACGACAGCGCATCGGGGGATTCGTCGGCATGCCCATATCCCACATCGCCGAACGCCTGGGGACCGACCTGCTTCAGGCGAAGCAGATGCATCAGGCGCTCGCCATGGCCATGCTGGGCGCCCCGCACAGGGATTCGGTGGAGTCCATCGACCAGTTCCGCAAGGCGAACGTCACCGCCATCAAGACCATGGTTCTTTATCCTAATGACTCCTATCCGACGGGAATGGCGAAGGAGAACATGTCCTTCCGTCTCATCACCGAGGAGGAGTGGAACGGTCTCGCTGATTCACACGCCCGATGGGAGGACTCCTTCCTCTATTCCTTCTTCGAGGAGAACAGGTTCCTGTTTCTCTGCTTCCAATCCCCGGTACCGTACAAAAAGCATCATGCCGAGGACGATGTGCTGACTGACGGATTCCTCTGGAACATGCCCGAGGAGGACATCCAGAACTATGTGCGACCCGTGTGGGAGTATCTGCATACGCTGATGATGTCCGGGGAATCGGTGCGTTACGGGCGTGGAACGAATAGATTACCGGGAGCGGAGTTCAACAAGGTCCTCCATCTGCGTCCTCATGGGAAGAACGCGGCCGATACCGTGCTTCTTCCCAACGGGGAGCACATCACCAAGCAGGGCTTCTGGCTTGATAGACGGTATCTCGCGCGAGTCGTCGCCGAGCATGCCGGTCACTGACCTATCCTGGCCTCATGGAAGGCTCGGATTCGCGCGTGACGGCTCCTCGGCGCAACTGGTCGCGCGAGGAGACCATGATGGCGTTCGCGCTGTACATGGTTCTCACCCCGTCCGAATGCGATGACCGCGGACGGGATGTGCAGCGTGTCGCCTCCATCCTCCATAGAACGCCGAATGCGGTGTCCCTGAAGATTTGGAACATCGCAGCAAATGACCGCAACCGCCGGATGTCGGGGCGGGTAGGAATGACTCACGGAAGCCGTCTGGACCATGAGGTCTGGGAGGAATATTCGCAGGAGGGCGACATCTTTTTCAATCGTTGCCTTGATCTGGTGACCGAGGTCCTCCGGCAGGCAGATAGCAATGATGTTCTCCCGTCATCGCGGTTCTCATCGCTGGAGACGGCGAGTCGGGTGCTTCTCGGCGAGGAGAGGATGGTTACGGCGGCTCAGAGGGTCCATCAGGAATATTTCCGCAATTCCCTGCTGACGAATTATCATCATTCCTGCTGCTTGTCAGGGATTCGTATGGATTCCCTGCTCATAGCCAGCCATATCAAGCCCTGGGCCGTGTCGACGCCAAAAGAAAAGACGGCGTCATC
Organism: uncultured Bifidobacterium sp.; assembly: GCA_937876495.1. Taxonomy (GTDB): domain Bacteria; phylum Actinomycetota; class Actinomycetes; order Actinomycetales; family Bifidobacteriaceae; genus Bifidobacterium. The sequence continues at coordinate 2,529 of CALEGL010000321.1, read as the reverse complement.
GAACGGGTTGCTGCTCAACGCCTTCCTTGACCGTGCCTTCGACCAGGGGTTCATCACGATTGATCATGACTATCGTGTCATCGTCTCCGATGAGGTCGGGCATTCATCGGCCAACGATATGTGGCTGTATCGCTATGCAGGCCAGAAGATAACACTTCCCGAAGTAAATCCACCCTCGCATGAATTCATCGACTATCACAACGGATATGTTTTCCGACGCGCCGCTTAGAGTGGGAAAGCACGGCGTTTGACTGTCCAGATGACGGGAACGTGGAGTCTGTGTTGGATGTCGCCGGGATGCCAGAATTGACGAGGGGGAGCAGGGAATGTCGCTGAAGGCTCTGATTGATTCGGGAGTGATTAAGAGAACGGATGCCTCCAAGAAATACACCATTGATGGCGAGCAGAAGGTGCTGCCCATCTATCGCATCCCGTTGAGGCATCTGTATTACAACGACCAGAACGGTCGCATAAGTACGGCGTATCAGCAGTATCTCAGCACTCATGATGATGTGGCTCTCAGTCCGGCCGCCGATGATAACAACCCCTCGTACAACAAGATTTTCGAGGACTTCATCTTTGATTCCAATCCGATGAGGATGAAGCAGACTATTGAGTCCATTCGTGACCGGCGGCAGGAGGAGCCGGGAGTGGTCCTCGATGACGGTCGCGTCATCGACGGCAATCGTCGATTCACCGCTTTGCGCCGCATCGAACGGGAGGGTGCTCATCCACAGCACTACTTCGAGGCCGCGATTCTTGATCTCGACATCTCCAACGAGACGGATAAGAGGACCATCAAGCGTCTTGAACTCGATCTCCAGATGGGGAAGGAGGACAGGGAGGACTACGACCCCATCGACCGCATCTTCGACGTCTACAACACCGTCGAGGTACAGAAGCTGATGACGGCCCAGGAGTATGCGACCAGCATCGGACAGAAGAACGCGAAAGGCGTCAACCAGGACATCGAGGAGGCGAAGCTTATCGCCGATTATCTCGATTTCATCAATGCTCCTCGAACCGCCTATTACCTCGCCAAGCAGATGAAGCTCGACGGTCCGATGCATGAGGTTCGTCGTGTTCTTCAGAAGGCGAAGGCTCTGGACGACGGCGAGTTGAAAAGCGCGATCTTCGCCCTTCTCACGAAGGACTATGGGGAATCGGGGGCAGGCCAGAAAGGAGATTTGACCCGGACGATTCGTCGTCAGCTCGAGAACCTTGTCTCCTCGTCCGCTCGTGAAGATTGGAAGGTGGGAACCGAGGACGACATCGACGTCATCTATGACGCGTGTCACGCCGAATCCGTAAGCGATTCCTCCCAGATTTCCCAAGTACTTGAGTCGACGCCGGAGGTGCAGCAGGCGGTCACTCGCTTCGACAGGACAAGCAGGGCGCTGGAGCGGAAGAGCCAATACAAGGGCAATCTTGAGAATGTCGTAAGCAACATCGCTGAAAGCCTTGACCTGCTTCAATCATTGGACAGTGGGACGCTGGAGAGTCTTAGCCCGGAACAGACACGGGTGGCGGCTAAAACCCTTGACGACATCATTTCGTTGGCATCCGAGCATCGTCAGATTCTCAAGGGAACAGGATATCTCCTATGAGCCTGCGTGGGTTGATGATTCGCCCCGAATATCAGACCACTTCAGACCACCTGATACGCGACTTCTACGACCCGGTTCTTGCGCGTTCAGTCCTATACCGTCGCGTCTCCGGGTATTTCAGTATGCAGGGGCTGTCGCTCGTATCCGCAGGACTCGAACATTTCAGAAACAACGGGGGAATATGCAGATTCATATTCTCCCAGCAGATATCTGAGGCGGATTTCGCGTCCATCAAGCGTGGCTATGAATACCGCCATCTTCTGAAGAATCACCTTCTTCCGCACGAATCCAATCTGGATGATGAACTGCGACTCCGTCTTGGCGTTCTTGCCTTCCTGATTGCCAAAGGACAGGCCGACGTCAGAATCGCGTTCACCGATGACGGACATGGCATCTTCCACGACAAGTTCGGCGTCATGGAGGACGATGACGGCAACCGCGTGTTCTTCACCGGCTCCTCGAACGAGTCCGTCGGCGGGCTTAAGAACAACTACGAATCCATCTCCGTGGACGTCAGCTGGGATGACAGTTCTCGAGTCCAGGACCGGATATCGACAAATCTGCAGAGATTCTCGAGGATATGGAGGAACCAGGAAAGGGGGCTCATCGTGGTTCCCGCGAACGACATTGTGTATGAGGCCATTGGACGTTTCCAGCCTTTGGGGGAACCCGTTGTGAACCGATTGAAAGTACTCGAAGATGACCCTCCGGCGAAATTCGTTGGATGGGCGGTGTTCCGCAAGGATGACCGTATCGTCTTCGCCGACACGACTCCGGAACGGATTTCCGAACGGAATCGACATCTCAAGATTAACGGTGACTGGACAGGACGGTTCTTCCAGCCCGGAACTCACACTGTCTCTTATAAACATCCCCGAGCCCACGAGACTAAGGCGAATCTCGTATGCCGTCTTCTGCTTGA
>CALEGL010000320.1 GCA_937876495.1 uncultured Bifidobacterium sp. | reverse complement strand
GCTCCATCCTGGGCGTCCTCGGGGTCGTGGAGGATGTGGTGATCGTCCTGGCGGTGGTGGTGGCCGTGCTGCTCGTCGCCCGATGGGCGCTGCGTCTGAAGGATGCGCGCAGACGGAAGGACGGTACGGATGATCGCTGACGACATGGCCGCGGAAGCGGATGGCGGCATGGATGACGCCGTGAACGGGACGGATGGCGGCGAGGCGGCGGGGACCTCGCCAGACGATGGTGCGGCCCCCCGTGCGGCCGACTCGCTCGCCCTCGACAACGACAGGCTCAGGGAGAGGAACCATGTGCTCGCGCGAGCCCTGTCCCGTGCGGGCGACGAGCTGCGCAAGGCGCGGGCGCGGATGGCGCAGGCCATGGAGCCGCCGCTGACCCTGGCGACCATGGTGGCCATGGACGGCGTGCGCTTCGACGACCAAGGCGTGCGGCATGCCTCGGCGGGGGTCGCGGTGTCGGGTCGGCGGATGATCGTCCCCGTCTCCGCCGAGGTGGAGCTCTCGAAGCTCGCCCCCGGGGACGTCGTGGTCCTCAACGATTCGATGGCCCTGGTCGGTCGGCGGGGGGCCTCCCGGCTGGGCCGCGTCCGACGGGTGACGCGCGTGCTCGACGACGGACGTCTGCTCGTCTCCGACTCCTCGGGCACCCTCGACCTGGCTGACCGGGCCTCCCGGCTGTCCGACGCCGTGGTGGGGGAGGGCGATTCGGTCGTCGTCGACTCCTCCGGGCGCTTCGCCGTCGAGGTCGTCAGCGGACGCGAGGATGCGGATCTCGTGCTCGAGGAGACCCCGGACGTGAGCTTCGACGACATCGGCGGTCTGGACGAACAGATAGGGCGGATTCGTGACGCCGTCGAGCTGCCGTTCCTCCATCGCGGGCTGTTCGAACGCTACGGCCTGCGGCCTCCCAAGGGCGTGCTGCTGTACGGTCCCCCCGGCAACGGCAAGACCCTCATCGCCAAGGCCGTGGCCCATTCGCTGGCCGGACCCGGGGCCGCCGGCGGCGTGTTCCTCTCCGTCAAGGGGCCCGAGCTGCTCAACAAGTACGTGGGCGAATCGGAGCGGCTCATCCGCGTCATCTTCCGCCGTGCGCGCGAGCGTGCGGCGGGGGGACGTCCCGTCATCGTCTTCATCGACGAGATGGACTCGCTGCTGCGCACCCGCGGCACCGGCGTGTCCAGCGACGTGGAGACCACCATCGTGCCGCAGTTCCTCTCTGAGATGGACGGCGTGGACGCCCTGGACAACGTCATGGTCATCGGCGCCTCCAACAGGGTCGACATGATCGACCCCGCCGTGCTCAGACCGGGACGACTCGACGTCAAGATCCGCATCGGACGCCCGGGCGCGGACGAGGCGGCGGCCATCCTCGGGCATTATCTGACCGAGGATCTGCCCTTCGAACCGGGGGTGCGTCCCGACGAGCTCATCGGCCTGATGACGGCCGACATCTACTCCCGCACCGAGGAGCGCCGCGTCTGCGACGTGCGTGACGACCAGGGGCGGTGGAGCCCCGTCTATCTCGGCGACGTCATGTCGGGGGCCGTGCTGCGCAACATCGTCGACAGGGCCAAGACCGCCGCCGTGAAATCATCCATCCTCCGGGGGAACGACGTGGCCATCGGCGCGGGGATGCTCGCCGCCGCCGTGCGCGAGGAGTTCCTCCAGACGCGCGACGAGGTGCTGGACGCCGACCCGCGTGAATGGTCGCGCATCAACGGCATCGGGGACGGACGGGTGACGGCCATCCGTCGGAATGCGCAGGGAGCGGCATGACCGTCCGACGCGTCATGGGCACGGAGACCGAGTACGGGGTGTCCGTCCGGGGGGCGCGCGGCTACGATCCCGTGAGGCTCTCCTTCGCCGTCGTGGCGGCGGCCGCGGACCCGGCGACCTCGCATGTGCGCTGGGATTACCGGCAGGAGGACCCGGTGCATGACGCCCGCGGCGGCCGCCTCGACAGGTCCCGCGCCCGCGCCGACATGCTCACCGACGCGCCCCAGCTGCGCATCGTCAACGTCATCGCCCCCAACGGCGGACGCGTGTACGTCGACCACGCCCATCCCGAGTACTCGGCGCCGGAGACGACGGATCCCTTCGAGGCCGTGCGCTACGACCATGCCGGAGACCTTCTCATGGCCGCCGCCTGCCGCCGCGCGGCGCACGAGGCGGGGGAGCCCATCGAGCTGCACCGCTCCAACGTCGACGGCAAGGGAGCCACCTGGGGGACGCATGAAAGCTATCTCATGCTCCGCCGCGTGCCCTTCGCGCAGGTGACGGACCTCTTCTCGCGCATCTGACGACCCGGCAGGTGTACACGGGCTCCGGACGAGTCGGCATCGGCGAGCGGGGGGAGACGCCGGGCTTCCAGCTCAGCCAGAGGGCCGACTACGTCCGCACCGACGTCGGTCTGCAGACCACCTTCGACCGGCCGGTCGTGAACACGCGCGACGAGCCGCACGCTCCGGACGACAGGCGTCGCCTCCACGTGATCGTCGGCGACGCCAACCGCATGCAGGCGCCGCAGGCGCTGAAGCTCGGCACGACGAGTCTGCTGCTGTGGGCCCTGGAGCGGGGTCCGGACGCGGGGGTGGACGTCGTCGGGACGGTGGCCTCGCTCGTGCCCGTCGACCCGGTGGCCGCCATGCATGAGGTCTCGCATGACCTTTCCCTGTCCCGGCCGCTGGCCGCTCGCGGCGGCCAGGAGCTCACCGCCTGGCCGCTCCAGGTCCGGCTGCTGTAGCTCGTCTACGGGGTTGCGGCCCGGGTGCACGGCGCGGCTTCGACGGGGGGACCGGCGTCGCCCGAGCCCGAGACGTCCCCGCTCACGGGCCCGTGCGCGTGGGCGCGCCGGGGCCTCGCC
>CALEGL010000319.1 GCA_937876495.1 uncultured Bifidobacterium sp. | reverse complement strand
GTACAAGGCCGTAGTGCGAATGGGCGCCCGGACCGATACCCGCCCAGTCGACGTTGCGCCAGTAGCCGAGGTTGTGACGGGACTCGAAGCCGGGACGCGCCCAGTTGGAGATCTCGTACCAGCGCAGCCCGGCCTCCGTCAGCATGTCGTCCGCAATCTCGTATTTGGCGGCCTCGTCGTCGTCGTCCGGGGACGACAGGCGTCCCGCGGCTATGCGCCTGCCCATCGTCGTGGTCGGCTCGACGGTGAGCGCGTAGGCGGAGACGTGGTTGACGCCGAGGTCCAGTGCCGCCCTTACCGAGGTCCGCCAGTCCTCCACGGACTCGCCGGGGGCGCCGTAGATGATGTCGACGCTGCTGCGCAGACCGCAGGCGTCGGCGGCGCGTACGCCCGCCTCCACGTTGGCCGGGGTATGCGTGCGGTCCAGCGTGCGCAGAACGGAGGGGACCGCCGACTGCATGCCGAAGGAGACGCGCGTGAACCCGCCGTCGGCCAGCTCGCGGATGGAATCGGCGGTCACCGTGTCCGGATTCGCCTCCGTGGTGACCTCCGCATCGTCCTCGATCCCCCAGACGTCCCGCACCGCGTCCAGCATGGCCACGAGGTCGTGGGCGGGCAGCACCGTCGGGGTGCCTCCGCCGAAGAACACGGTGGAGGCCGCCGGCTCCTCGATGCCGTGGTCGAGCTGCCGGCGTCGGACCAGACGCATCTCGGCGATGGCCATATGCGCGTAGTTCCCCCGGCTCGCCCCTCCCCCGAGGTCGACGGCCGTGTACGTGTTGAAGTCGCAGTAGCCGCAGCGACGCAGGCAGAACGGCACATGCACATAGACCTCGAATGTCATACCCGTTCCGCCTCCGTCGCCGTCGCGCTCGATGAATCGCGCTCCCCATGCCTACGGACGGTCCGCCGGACCGTCCGCTTCACGGCATGGCACAGGCAGAACGGCACATGCACATAGACCTCGAATGTCATACCCGTTCCGCCTCCGTCGCCGTCGCGCTCGATGAATCGCAGCGTCGGGAGGTCACGACGCCGACTTCTCCGCGGCGCGGATCTTGTCCTTGGTGTCGCGGTCGGTGCCGGTCTCCCCCGTCGACAGGGCCGCGATGAAGGCCTCCTGCGGCACCTCGACGTGGCCGAGCATCTTCATGCGCTTCTTGCCGGCCTTCTGCTTCTCCAGCAGCTTGCGCTTGCGCGTGATGTCGCCGCCGTAGCATTTGGCGAGAACGTCCTTGCGCAGGGCGCGGATCGTCTCGCGGGCGATGATGCGCGAGCCGATGGCCGCCTGCAGAGGGATCTCGAACTGCTGGCGCGGGATGAGCTCGCGCAGGCGCTTCGTCATCATCACCCCGTAGGCGTAGGCCTTGTCGCGGTGCACGATGGCGCTGAAGGCGTCGACCCTCTCGCCCTGGATGAGGATGTCCACCTTCACGAGGTCCGCGGCCTGCTCGCCGTCCTCGTGGTAGTCGAGGGACCCGTAGCCCTTGGTGCGGCTTTTGAGCTGGTCGAAGAAGTCGAATACGATCTCCGCCAGCGGAATGCGGTAGTGCATCTCCACGCGGTCGCTGCCGATGTACTCCATCGTCCCCATCTCGCCGCGGTGGTCCTGGCACAGGTCCATGACGGCGCCGATGAACTCCTTGGGCACGATGATGTCGGCCGCGACCATGGGTTCGACGACGCGCTTGACCTTCCCGTCGGGGAACTCGCTGGGGTTGGTCACGTGATGCACGGTCCCGTCCTCCGAGGTCACGTCGTAGGTGACGTTCGGGGCGGTGGAGATGAGGTCGAGCCCGAACTCCCGCTCGAGGCGCTCGGAGACGATCTCCATGTGCAGCAGGCCGAGGAATCCGCAGCGGAAGCCGAAGCCGAGCGCCACCGAGGTCTCGGGCTGGTACATGAGGGCCGCGTCGTTGAGCCGCAGCTTGTCGAGCGCGTCGCGCAGCTCGGGGAACTGGGCGTTGTCGATGGGGAACAGCCCGGCGTACACCATGGGCTTCGGGTCGCGGTAGCCGGGAAGCTCCTTGCCGGCCGGCCGGACGGCGGAGGTGATGGTGTCGCCCACCTTGGACTGGCGCACGTCTTTCGCGCCGGTGATGACGTAGCCGACCTCGCCGGCCCCCAGGGCCTTGGTGGGCGTCATGTCGGGGCTGACGACGCCGATCTCGATGGGCTCGTGCGTGGTGCCCACGCCCATCATGTGCAGCCTCTCGCGGTCGTGCAGCTTGCCGTCGACCATGCGGATGTAGGTGACGATGCCGCGGTACGAGTCGTACACGGAGTCGAAGATGAGCGCCCTCGCCGGCGCCTGGGGCTCGCCGTGGGGCGGCGGCACCTCCATGACGATGCGGTCGAGCAGGTCGGCGACGCCCTCCCCCGTCTTCCCGGAGACGCGCATGACGTCGTCCGGTTTGCATCCGAGCAGCCCGGCGATCTCCTCCGCGTGCTTGTCGGGCTCCGCGCTGGGCAGGTCGATCTTGTTGAGCACGGGGATGACGGTGAGATCATGGTCGATCGCCATGTAGAGGTTGGACAGGGTCTGCGCCTCGATGCCCTGCGTGGCGTCGACGAGCAGCACGGCCCCCTCGCAGGCGGCGAGGGCGCGCGAGACCTCGTAGGTGAAGTCCACATGGCCCGGGGTGTCGATCATCCCCAGGGTGTATTCGGTGCCGTCGAAGGTCCAGGGCACGCGCACGGCCTGGGACTTGATGGTGATGCCGCGCTCCTGCTCGATGTCCATGCGGTCGAGGAAGCGGTCGCGCATCTCGCGCTCGGGGACGATGCCGGACAGTTGCAGGATGCGGTCGGCGACCGTGGACTTGCCGTGGTCGATATGGGCGATGATGCAGAAGTTGCGAATCAGCGACTGGTCCGTGAAACCGGGCTGGTTCCTCTGTCCGTTCACGCCCGTGCTGTCGTTCGCCACGTCGTCCTCTCTCCCGTCGGCGCCTCCCGGCGCCGGATTCCGCCTGACCGCGTTCGGCCGGTCCCCCACAAGTGTAGCGACAAGTATAGCGTCGGGCGGGAACCGGCCATGGGCCGTCCGGAGTCGGCGCGGAGGACATGGCGCCGCGGGACGCACGGACCTTCATATCCCCATATCCTCGTCATCCGGCCCCCGTGCTATCATCGACACCCGTATGTCCATCTGAGCCTACGTCGTATGGAGTGTCACCGTGGCAAACATCAAGTCCCAGAAGAAGCGCGTCCTGACCAATGAGAAGGCGCATCAGCGCAACGTGGCCGTGAAGTCCGGCCTCAAGTCCGCCATCCGCGTGACCCGCGAGGCCATCGCCTCCGGCGACCGCGCGGCCGCCGAAACCGCCTACAAGCAGGCCGCGCGCAAGCTCGACCAGGCGGCCGGCGCCGGCGTCAGCCACAAGAACCAGGCCGCCAACCGCAAGTCCGGTCTGGCTCTCGCCATCAACGCGCTCTGAGCCTCGCGCCGGTCACCGACCGGCGGCGGTTCCGGAACCCCGTCATCCTCGGATGACGGGGTTCTTTCTTGCCGGTGTCCAGGAGGCTCGCCCGCCGCGTCGTCCGGACGGCTCTGGCTTCCGCGCGGTCAGCGCCTCCCGAAGAGCCCGGTCCCCCTGCGGCGGCGACCGTGCGGCTCGCCCGAATCCTCCGGCGCGTCGGGATGGATGACCGGGCGGCGCAGATAGCGTCCCGATCCCGGCAAGTGCACCTCATATCGGGGGACCGCACCCGGCAGGCGGATGTCGAAGGCCACCGACAGCACCCTCATCGCCACGACCACGCCGACGATGGCGACGTCCAGGATCATCTCCGCCACGCGGGTCACCATCCCCGCCTGCGTCGCCCGAAACACCACCACGGTGAGGACGCAGCCGACGGCCGTGGGGACCGCGTACCAATGGCGGTCGCGGATGATCATCGGCACCTCGTTGAGGAGGATGTCGCGGATGAGGCCGCCTCCCAGAGCCGTGGCCATGCCGAGGAACACCGCCGTCATCCCCGAGGTGTGCATCGTCAGGGCCTTCGACGTGCCGTTCACGGCGAACAGACCCAGAGCCAGGGCATCGATGACGATCATCGACCAGTGCAGGTGGTCGACCTCGGGATGCACGACGGCCACGACGAGGCCCGACACCAGCGCCGTGAGCACGAATCCGCGGTCGGAGATCCCCGCCGGAGGCAGGTCGCCGAGCAGCACGTCGCGCAGCACGCCTCCGCCCAAGGCAGCCAGCCAGGCGATGACGAGGATGGAGAAGAGGTCGTAGCCCTTCCGGATGGCGCTGAGCCCGCCCATAAGCCCGCAGAAGAAGATGGCCAGGTACTCGATGCCCATGAGGAAGGCGTTGCTTTCGAGAGCGACCTGCATACGCCATCCTCCCCCATTCCGAAAGCCGACGTCACCGCATGGGAGGAACCGATGGGCTCGCGCCGTACTCCGCCGCAGCTCCCGCCGGACGCCTCGCACGTCGAGCGATGGGCATCCCTCCGCCATCGAGGGTAACGCATGCCGGTATCGGGGACGATTCCGCGCATGGCGCGAGGCGGCATCGAGCGCGCATCCGGATGGGTGGCGACGGCCGACGGGGAAAGACGTGAAGGGCCGCGCCCGACCAGGCGCGGCCCCTCCCCCGAAATAATGCGGACGGGTCTCAGCAGACCTTCCACATCCAGTTGTGCGGATCGTCGATCTCGCCGAGCTGGATTCCCAGCAGCTCGTTGCGAAGCTCCATGGTGAGGCTTCCGGAGCCGCCGTCGGCGACGGTGACGTCGAACTTCTCGGACTTGAAACGTCCGATCGGGGTGATGATGGCCGCGGTGCCGCAGGCGAACACCTCGGTGACCTCGCCGCTGCGGATCTGGTCGAGCAGCTCCTCGAGCTTGATCATGGTCTCGACGACGTCATGGCCCTTGTCGCGGGCGAGCTGAATCAGCGAGCGGCGGGTGACGCCGGGCAGGATGTTGCCGGTCAGGGACGGCGTCTCGAGATGGCCGTCCCTGTGCACGGTGAACATGTTCATGCCGCCGAGCTCCTCGAGATAGGTCTTGGTGGCGGCGTCCACGAAGCACACCTGCTCGCAGCCATGGTCGACGCCGCGGTACTCGCCGAGCAGGGAGGCGGCGTAATTGCCGCCGCACTTGGCGAAGCCCGTGCCGCCGGGGCCGGTGCGGAACCACTTGTCCTCGACCCAGATGCTCACCGGCTTGACGCCGCCGGCGAAGTACGGGCCCGAGGGGGACGCGATGACGCAGTACTCGACCTCCTGCGGGGCGCGCACGCCGAGGAAGGGCTCGGATGCGAACATGAAGGGACGCATGTACAGCGTGTACTCGCGGCGGGTCGGCACCCAGGCGGCGTCGCGCTTGACGAGGGCCGCGGTGGAGCCGATGAAGTCCTCGGCGGAGACCTCCGGCAGGTACAGGCGCTTGGCGGAGTTCTGGAAGCGCTCGGCGTTCGCGTCGGGGCGGAACAGCCAGATGGAGCCATCGGCATGATGATAGGCCTTGAGACCCTCGAAGCACTCCTGGGCGTAATGCAGCACGGAGGCGCCGGGGTCCATCTTCAGTGGCGCGTACGGCTCGATGCGGCGATCGGACCAGCCCTCGCCCTTGGTCCATGTCATATGGGCCATGTTGTCGGAGAAGACCTGTCCGAAGGCGGGCTTGTCGATGAGCTCCTGACGCTTGGCGTCGGAGGCGGGATGCTCGTTGGGCAGGACGGTGAAGGCCTCGGCGAGGCGGTTGATCTCCGCGGGATCGTGATGTGATTGTTCGGTCATTTCCACTTCTTCTTAAGCGGCCGGCGACCGGCCGCGTGCCATGATGACGACCCGCTTGTGGCGGAATCTGATTCCCAGTCTCTCACCGGGATGTTTCCCGCCGACGGGCCGGTTCACAATATGAAAGCGGAGGGGCTCAAGCCCCTCCGCGGCATCCGTCACGGTCTGCGTGCGAAGACCGGACCGGCATGACTGCACTCCGGTTTCAGCGTCCCGGAATCACTTCGCGTCGGAGTCGTCCGCAGGGGCGGCCGCGGCGGCATCCGCCGGAGCGGCGGCGGCGTCGGCGGGGGCCGCGGCCTCCTCCGTGGCGGTGGACAGCGTGGCGTCCTCGGGCACCTCGACGGTGACCACGGACTCGTTGAGGTCGTCGATGTCGAGCTCGGCGCCCTCGGGCAGGTCGATGTCCTTGGCGAACACCTTGGTGCCGTCGACGAGGCCGTCGACGTTGACCACGATGCGCTCGGGCAGGTTGGCGACATCGGCGCGGACCTTGAGCTCCTGGATGTCGACGAACGCGACGGCGGCGCCCTTCGGCGTGCCCTCGACGAACACGGGCACCTCGACGTCGATCTTCTCGCCGGCCTTGACCTCGTAGAAGTCGATGTGCTCGACGATGCGCTTGACGGGGTTGCGCTGGACGTCCTTGACGACGGCCATCTTGGACGTTCCGTCGAAGGAGATGATGAACAGGGCGTTGGTGCGGCGCAGGGCGAGCGTGGTCTCCTTCATGGGGAGGGTCACGAACTCGGGCTGGGCGCCTCCGGCGTAGATGGCCGCGGGGATCCTGCCGGCCACGCGCATGCGACGGGCGACGCCCTTGCCGAACTGGGTGCGCTTCTCGCCCTCGAGCTTGATGGTGTTTGCCATGGTTCCTCTGTCCTTTACGAAGGGACGCCCTCACGGGCGTCCGTGGCTGTTCCGCTCAGGCGCACGACACGCCCGGGAGCATCGCCACGAAAGGCGCTGAACCATGAGCCGAGTCGATGACGGCCGCGAACGGCCCTCGCCAAAGCACAATCGCCCATCATAGCACTTCGCCGTCCGAATCCGGGGAGACGGGCGGCGAAGTGCCGGGTGGGATCCGGCGCGGTCAGGCGAGCAGCTCCTTGACGGCCGCGATGACCGCCTGGAGGCTGGCCTTGGCGTCGCCGAACAGCATCTGGGTGTTGTCCCGGAAGTACAGCTCGTTCTCGATGCCGGCGTATCCGCGTCCGCGTCCGCGCTTCATGACGACGACGTGCTGCGCCTTGTCCACATCGAGGATGGGCATGCCCGACACGGGCGTGCCGGGACGGCGGGCGGCGGGGTTCGTCACGTCGTTGGCGCCGACGACGAGGGCCACGTTGGCCGACGGGAAGCGGGGATTGACGTCATCGAGGTCCACGAGCTCCTCATAGGGCACGTTGGCCTCGGCGAGCAGCACGTTCATATGACCGGGCATGCGGCCCGCCACCGGATGGATCGCATAGCACACGTCCACGCCGTGGGACCGCAGCAGCTCCCCCAGGTCGGCGAGCTCACGCTGCGCCTGCGCCTGGGCGAGTCCGAAGCCCGGCACGAAGATGACCTTCTCCGCGTACACGAGCTGCACGGCCACGTCGTCGGGGGTGGTCTCCTTCATGGTCCCCTCCGGACCGGCGGACTGCGATGAGGAGCCCGACCCGGCTCCGAAGCCTCCCGCCAGCACGGAGTGCAGCGGACGGTTCATGGCCTTGGCCATGAGCAGGGACAGCGTCGTTCCCGCCGCGCCGACGAGCGCGCCGGCGACGATCAGGGCCACGTTGTCGATGGCCAGGCCGCTCATCGCGACGGCCGTGCCCGTGCAGGCGTTGAGCACCGAGATGACGACGGGCATATCGGCCCCGCCGATCGGGATGACGAACACCAGACCGTAGACGAGGGCGAAGCCCGCCGTGAGCAGCGACCAGAGCACGGCCTGGGACGGCTGGACGCACAGCATGACGAAGGACGCCAGCATGAGCACGGCGGTGACGACGTTCCACAGCCCTTTGCCGGGAAGGCGGATCGAGCGCAGCGCGCGGATGCCCTGAAGCTTGCCGGCCGCGATCAGAGAGCCGGAGAAGGTCACCGACCCGATGAGGATGCCCAGTCCCGCCGTGATGAGCACCACGAGGGAGGGCGCGGCCGAGGACAGGATGTCGTCCAGGGCGACGAGCGCCGCCGCGCCGCCGCCGACCGTGTTGAACACGGACACCAGCTGCGGCATGGCGGTCATCTTCACGCGCCGGGCCGAGACGACGCCCGCAACGGCGCCGATGACGACGCCGATCGCCAGGACCACCACGGCGGTGACCGAGACGAAGCCGGAGACGACAAGCCTGACGACCGCCATGACGACGGCTATGACCATGCCCACCGCGGAGATGCGGTTGCCGTTGCGAGCCGTGCGCGGGGAGTTCATGAAGTGCAGCCCGGCCACGAAGAGCACGGACGAGACGAGGTAGACGTACCAGGTGACGATGTCGAGTGCGCTCATCGGGCGTTCCCCCCGTCCTTTGACGTCCCCGCGGCGTCCTTGGCGGACTTCGCCTTGTCGCTGCGGAACATCTCGAGCATCCTGTCGGTGACCACGTAGCCGCCCACGACGTTCATCGTGCCGAGGATGGCCGCCAGAAGCACGATGACGTAGGACAGCGGATCATCCGCACGGGCGGCCACGATGATGACCCCCACGATGACGATGCCGTGGATGGAGTTCGCGCCTGACATCAGCGGCGTATGCAGCGTCGCGGGGACCTTGCCGATCACCTCCACGCCGATCATCAGAGCCAGAACGAACAGAGTCGTCGATACCACCAAAGCGTTCATCGTCCCCTCACTTCCCTTGCTTCCCGTCGGATGTACCGTCGGCGGCCGCGGCGGCGACCGCCGCCGGTACATCCGACGGGAAGCAAGGGAAGTGAGGGGACGATGAACGCCGTGGTGGTAACGACGACTCGGGTCGTTCTGGCACTGATGAACGGCGTGGAGGTGAGCGGCAAGGTCCCGGGGGCGCCGCACCCCCCGCTGATCGCCGGCGGGGACTACACTCACGGCATCGTCCCCGG